>DASWYH010000092.1:0-7491 GCA_036405095.1 Gemmata sp.
GTGAAGCTCCCGTACCTCGTGACCAACAATCCCTCGGCGGCGTGGCGCACGTGCTTCCTGGCGTCGGGCGAGTTCCACAAGATGCGGGCCTTCGAGCCGGGCGAGGGCACCGGGCGCGAGTACTTCGAGCGCATCTGGATCAAGCTCATCAAGTACATGACCGGGAAGCGCAACGTGAGGGCGCCCCGCGGGCGCCTGCTCGTGGGCAAAGAGGCCGTATCGGGGGCGCCGCTGCGGGTCCAGGCGCGGGTGCTCAACGAGAGCGCCAAGCCCTACGAGATCACGGCCCCGGCGCCGAAGTTCCTCGTGATCCAGGAACCGAAACAGGGCGACAAGCGCACGTTCGGACCCTATGAACTGACCGCCAAGCAGAACCCCCGCGGCGGGTTCGACGGGTACTACGCCGGGCAGGTGCTGCTCGATCCCAAGCAGTTCGCGGCCGACGACTCGGACTACCGCGTCGAGATCGAGATCCCCGACTCCGCCGGCGAGAAGCTCGCCGGCGAGTTCAAGATCCGGGCCGCCGATCCGGAAATGGACAACAAGCGCCCGGACTTCGGCGCGATGCTCCGGATGGCGAGCGAGTTCGACAAGGATTTCCAGGCCCGCCTGCCCGACAGGGTGAAGGTGGAACTGGGCACCAAGCTGCCCAAGGACGGCGGGGCCCACCGGCTCGCGTTCAAGGCGACCGACAAGGAGATGCTCAGGTACATTCCCGAGTGCATGCAGAGCAAGAGTACGAATAACGACGTTCGTGGACCGGTGAACGACCTGTGGGACAAGCCGCTCCGGGTCACGGTGTTCGGCACTGAGGTCAAGATCCTCGACTTCGAGCTGACCCAGGTGCGCGCCTTCGGTGGCCTGTACGTGCTCCTCGGTGGGGCGCTGGCCCTGCTGGTGCTGCGGGGCATCTGGGCGGCGCTTTCCAGCATGATCGGCTCCACGCCGCGACAGGTGATCGTGATCGCCGTCACCGCGCTCAACGTGCTCACCGCCATCGGGCTCGGGGTGCTGGTTTCGCAGGAGGTGCTCGACGGGTGGTTCTGGGCGGTCGCCCTGGTGCTGCTCGCGACCCAGCTCCTGGCGTTCCGGGCCGAATGGGGCACCGGGCTGGTGATGCTGGGTGTGATGGCGCTGCTGAGCACCGGGGGGCTGGTGGTGGCGTTCTCGACCGGTTTCAGCGGGGCGAACGTCCAGATCAGCTTCGCGCTCCTGGCGCTCGTCTCGCTTCTGTCCGTGGAGTGGCTCACGCGCAAGGTGATGCGGCTCGCGTAGCGCTGCCGGTAGACCAGTCGAAGTGCGGCCCGCTCGCGGAGCGAGCGGTGTGAGGCAGGAAGATCGGCTTGGAGTGCCGCACTTCCGATCACACGAGTGCCGCTCGCGGAGCGAGCGGGCCACACTCAAGACCGCAAATCTGTGACAAAGCAGCGGTGGAATTCGCTCAGCAGAAACGCGGAACCGCCCGCTGTTGCCGGCCTGAGTCTTCGCTCCGTCTGTGTTGACGGGACCTTTTGAATAACGTTCGCCGACAGAACCGCAACGACCAACGACTTCTGGTGCAGATATGGCGACCGCCGAACGACCCCGCCCGACCAAGGTTCATGCCGAGCGCGCGGCGCGTGACCCGGAGATGTTCAACCCGCTGAACCGGCTGCGCAGCACGATCCGGCGGTACGTGGTGCTGGAAGGCGTCATGTCCGCCTTCCTGTTCGTGGCCGCGTGGTTCGCGCTCGGGTTGGTCCTCGACTTCGGGTTCTTCAAGGTCACGGGCGTGGACTGGGTGTTCGCGTCCAACTGGTTCATGCGGGTGTTCCTGCTGATCGTGGTGCTCACGCTGGTGACCGCCGTTGTGGAGGGGCCGCTCGCCTGCGGGCTGTTCCTGGTCGGGTCGCTGCTGCTCGGGCTGGTGGAGTACCTCGCGATCGCGGTGCTGGGTGGGCCGGGCAAGTGGCAGTGGGTCGATCACGCTCCCACCTGGTTCCGCCTCGGCACGCTACTGTTCGTCTCGTCCCCGCTCGCCCTGGTGATCGGTTACCGGCTCTTCCGCCGGCTCACGCGGGAGCTCTCCTACGAAACGCTCGCGCTGCTCCTGGAACGCAAGTTCCCCAAACTGCTCGGCGACCGGCTCATCACGGCAATCGAGATGGGGAACGTCGAGCAGATGCAGAAGTTCGGTTACTCCGAAGCCATGCTCCTGGCGACCATCGCCGAGGCCCGGGAGCGGGTGGGCAAGGTGCCCGTCAACGAGGTGTTCAACTGGCGCCGGCTGTGGCTCATGGGGTTCGCCTCGGTCGGGGTGCTGCTCCTCACCGTGGTGTCCGGGTTCGCGGCACACGCGCTGGCGACCGGCACGGTCGCGCCGTACCGCGCGGGGTGGAAGTTTGCGCACGTGACCGGCATCTTCCTTGAGCGCAACGTCGCGCTGATGAACACGCCCTGGCCCCGCCGGGCGCACATCGAACTGGTCGGGTTCCCCGAGGGCGAAGCGACCGTCAGCCGCGATGTCGCGACCGTGCCCGTTACGGCCCGCGCATACAAGTGGGTGATCGCCGATCCCGCCGTCCGGGAGGGCTGGCGGCCCCTCAAGTGGTCCGATGTGACGAAGGACCTCGTCGGGCGCGACGTTCCCGAGATCGACCTCGCGGCGCTCCGCAAGTCGGACGAGCCCGAGAGCGGCTTCCCAGCGAGCGCGTCCGACTGGACCGTCGACGCCGTGGAGGCGCGCCTCTACGCCCCGGACGAGGTCACCGAAGACGCGGCGCTCACGGGGGGGCAGGCGTACCGCGCCGAACTCCGCCAGAAGCTCGGCGACAAGTACGGCGCGGCGCAAGAGGTGTTCAAGGCGCTCCACGAACAGGCCGACCGCCCGAGCATGGGCCGGACGCTCCGCAAGCTCGAACTGACGCGGCCCGAAGTCAAACCCGACGAGAACGGCAACCCGGTCGTCGTTCAGGAGCCGCTGAAGCTCCAGTTCTTCTACCGCGGGGTGAAGTTCAAGGGGAAGGGCGACCTGACCCCGAAGCAGAACAACGAGTACACCGGCGACGTGAGCGGCCTGAAAGAGGACGTGAACTTCTCCGTCGAGGCCGACGATTTCGAGACCCCGCTGCGGCGCATCCGCCTGATCCCGCCGCCCACCCTCCGGCGCCTCTTCCGTGTTCAAGAGGAGCCGGCCTATTTGCACCACGCGCCCCCCCAGGGGGCCGGCTTCGGCGACCTCCGGGGCAAGCGGCAGTTGATGAACGAGAAGAACCTCTCGCTCACCGGCGAGCGGTCGGTGTTCGTGGTGCCCGCGGGCACGCAACTCACCATCCACGCGGACGCCTACACCGATGACGACGGCAAATTGTCGGACAACGACGCCCCGGTGGCGGCGTTCGCAACCCCGGTGGTCGGGCGGTTCCCGGGTGCCGTGTTCGGTGCCGACGGCAAGGTGACCCAGGCCCCCGTTCCGCTCGAAGTGACGGACGGCAAACGCTGGAGCGTCGCCTTCAAGAACACGTGGGACGAGATGGACCCGGTCACCCGGCTCGGGGCGTCGGTCCTGAAAGGCGCGTACCCCGAAAAGGACGGGCGGGCCAACTTCGACTACCGGCTGAAAGACCCGGTCGAATTCAAGGTTACATGGACGAACAAGTACAACGTCAGCTCCACGCGGTCGATCCTCATCCAGGTCACCCAGGACCAGCCGCCGGTGGTGGAAGTGGGCGTGGACGTGATCCGCAAAGTGGGCAACTCGTACCTGGTCACCGCGAAGGCCCGTATCCCGTTCAACCCGGACAGCTTCATCAAGGACGACCACGGGTTGAGCAAGGTCGAGTACGTGTTCAACTACTCCGGTGAGGACTCGGACACGGTCCGCGGGTTGCGCACCAAGTACGCGCTCCGTTCGCTCCTTGATGCCCCGAACGCGGGGTCGCACGTGCCCGCCGTGCTGATGCCCCGGCTGCACGCCGACAATTTCAAGCTGCTCGACAAGAGCGACGACCGGCTCACCGCATCGGCGTTCGTGAGCGAGTTCATCAACCAGGACAGCCGACTCCGCCGCGAAACCCCGGACCGGCTCGCGAACCTGCTCCAAGTGCCCTCCGGCGACGACACCAACCAGCAAGCGGTCCGCAAGATCGAACTGAAGAACCCGGACCGGGACTACTTCGACCTGAAGGAACTGAACGACGCCGGCATCATCAAGATCATGGCCCCGGCGGGGGAGGTGCAGCAGACGTTCCGCATGGACCTGTTCGTACAGGCCACCGACAACAACGCGGACCACGACCTCGGGCCGCGGGTGACGAGGAACAACGAACCGATCCGGCTCCGGATCGTGTCCGAGGGCGACCTGCTGCTCGAAATCAGCAAGGAAGAGGTCGCTCTCGGGGGGCGCCTCGACGAGGCCCTCGCGCAGCTCGCTGCCGCGAAACGCGCGTATGAATTCGTCCGCAGCTCAAACGGTTTCAAGGAAGAGACCCCCGAAGTCGTGGACACGGTCAAGGTGCGATCGCAGTCCGCGGTCAACTCCGTGGACAAGTCGCGCGACATCGTGGGCACGGTGCTCCGCGAGTTCCGTCGCATCCACCGCGAGTGCGAGGTGAACCGCGTCATCGAAGGGACGACAAAGAACTACTACGCTTACTGCACGGACCTGGAACGCATTCTCAGCGAAGACCCGAACGCACCGGTGGCGTTCCCGAAGACTCTGAACTTGTTGAACGCGGTCCAGGGGCCGCTGAACAACAGCCGCTGGGCACCCCTCAATGCGGTCACCGACGCCGAACAAGCGATCTACGCGCTGGAGCGCGACCTTCAACAGATCCGCAAGCGGATCGGCTCGACGGAGAGCAAGGAGCAGCTCATCAAGAACCTGCGCGCCCAAATCGAGGCGCAGCAGAGAATCGAGAAGTCGATTCTGGCCCTGTACGAAGATTATCTCAGAAGGTTGCGTGATCCGAACCCGCAGATCGGCGAAGTGGGTGCCGTCGCGCTGGCCAAGGGCGAAACCAAGAAGCTCCAACACACCATCAACTGGCGGCAGTACAAGGAAGACGACCTGAAGGTGAAGATCACGGCGTCCGATCCGTCGGTCGTTGTTCCTGCGGAGCTGACCTTAAACTTCGAGAAGCACCAGTTCCGCTTCGATTATGAAGTGAAGGCCGGTACGAAGGAGGGGAACTTCAAGATCACCATCACCCCGGCGGTCGGGAAGCCGGTTGAGGTCACGGTCATCATCAAATGAGGTCCCGCCGTTTCAAGTGGTCCGTATTCAGTGGTCAGTCGGGAGTGAAGCCGGTTCCGTATCGGGTGTGTAACAGAGTGTAACATTAGCCCGAACACTCAAGGATTTTTCGCTGTGGCGTGTTGGCGATCCCCCGCCCGGGTCGTCAGAATGGCAGACGAATCAACCGCCCCGTACTGTGGTAAAATCGCGGTACACACTCGGATGGAGGTTCCTATGGTCCGCCGGTTGCCGACGTTCCTGTCGCTCTCTTTTGCAGCGATGGTCGGCGCGTTCGCGCTCACCTCGTTCCTGACGGCCCAAGAGCCGTCGGCGCCCCCCCTGCCAACAGGGTCCGGTGTCAAGCGGAGCCAAGAAGAGAACCTCAAGTTCTATAAGAACTTCGCCGAGCAGGTGTTGCGCCTCGCCCAGAAGTGGGAGAAGAGCGACAGCATCGAGGACAAGGACCGGGCCAAGACCCTTCGCGCGGCGCTCAAGCTGGCCGAAGAGAAGGGGCTCGAGAAGCTGTTCAAGGAGATCATTGAGGGGCTGAACGGCAAGAACCCCGATTTCAACGGGATTCTTGGCAAAGACAAGAAGCTCATTGACGCGCTGACGGAGATCCTCAACCTCCTCGAAACCGAGGACGACGCGGCCCGGGACCGCATCGAGATGAAGCGACTCGAAGACGCGATCAAGGCCATTAACGACCTGAAACGGAAGCAAGAGAACCTGCTCGGCCGGACCGTCAACCCGCGGAGCGACGCGGAGCGGCTCGCGAAGGAACAGGCCGACCTGAAGAAGGCGACCGACGCCGTCGCCAAGGCGCTCGCGAAGGCCGCCGATCCGAACGCGAAGCCGGGCGCCCCGAACGGTGGCGACAAGCCGGAACCGAAGGCCGAGAACAAGGCCGAGCCGAAGCCGGGCGAGAACACCGCCGAGAACAAGCCCGACACGAAGGAAAACAAGGCCGACACCAAGGGCGAAGGGATGGGCATGGGCGGCATGCCGATGGACCCGAAGGGCGCCGGCGCCGAAGCCAAGCCGATGGGCGGTATGGGCATGCCGATGGAAGGGATGTCGGGCGGCGACAAGCCGGCCCCGAAAGACCCGATGGCCGCCGGTGAGCCGAAGGGCGGCGAGCCGAAGCCGATGAACATGAACCCGATGGGCGGCGAAGGCAAGCCGATGGGCGGCGAAGGCAAGCCCCAGGGCGCCGGCAAGGGCGAGAGCAAGCCATCCGCCGGGATGCCCGGTGGCGACGGCAAGCCCCAGGGCGGCGAGGGCATGGGCATGCCAATGGGGGGCATGGGGCAGCCAAGCCCGGGCGGCGCGAAGGGCGGCGGCGAACCCCCTCCGGGCGGGCCGCAGCCCCCGCAGGGCGGCAAGAAGGATCCGGCCGCGGAGAACGTTCAGCAGGCCGTCCCGGCGCAACAAGAGGCCGAAGACAACATCAAGAAGAACGAGAACAAGAACGCGACCCGGAACCAGGGCAAGGCGATCGAGGAACTCGAAAAGGCCATCAAGGAACTCGAAGCCCGCTTGAAGCAGCTCCGCGAAAAAGAGCTGGCCAAGCTGCTCGCGAACCTCGAACAGCGCGTTTCCGCGATGATCCGGATGCAGACGGACGTTCGCGAGTCCACCAAGACCATCGCGGGCACCGTGAAGGCTCTGGGCGGCAAGCCGGCCGTGGCCGAGATCCAGAAGAGCCAGGTCGAGGCCGACAA
Source organism: Gemmata sp. (assembly GCA_036405095.1). Taxonomy (GTDB): domain Bacteria; phylum Planctomycetota; class Planctomycetia; order Gemmatales; family Gemmataceae; genus Gemmata. The sequence goes on from DASWYH010000092.1 coordinate 6,940, forward strand.
CGAGAACAAGATCATCGTGATCGCCGATGCCACCCTCAAGTTGATGGAAGGCGAAGGCAGTGCGGTCGTGTTCGCGGGGGTGTTGAAAGAGGTCAAGGGCGACATGGAGGCGATCCAGCGGCGCCTCAACGATGCCCGCGTGGGCGAAGACACCCAGCAGATCGAACAGGACGTGATCGACCAACTCAAGCTGATGCTGGAGGCGCTCAAGAAGGCCAAGCAGGATCTGGAGAACAAGCCGAGCGACTCGAAGCCGAGCGACTCGAACGCGAAGAAGCCGGACAACAAGCTGCTCGAAATCCTCGCGGAGCTGAAGCTCATCAAGGCGCTCCAGGAGCAGGTCAACAAGCGGACCGTCATGCACAGCAAGACGGACCCGAACGAGCAGGCGAAAGATCCGCTCGTCCAGGCCGAGCTGAACCAACTGGCGGCCCGGCAGAAGGTGCTGCAAGACATGCTGCACAAGATCGCGACCCAGGCCAACCAGTGAGCCCGCGATGAGTAAGTTCGGGCCGGGTGCGAAAGTTGTTGTGCCCGGCCCGCTTTCAAGGT
>DASWYH010000093.1:0-2790 GCA_036405095.1 Gemmata sp.
GCCGCGCACCCGTTACAGGTGCACTTGTTCGGCGCGGGAGCGGTCGCGACCGTGTACGTCGCGTCCTCCGTCGGTTCCGTGTCCGCAACGACCGCAACCGCAGTGGCGCCATCGGCCGATGACGTGTGCAGCCCCGCGTACAACCCGTCGTAGGTGACCGGCGTGCCGAACGGGGCCGTGACCGGCGCGTTCGCCCCGCTCGCGAGGATGTCCCCGAAGGTAAAGGAGCGGGCGTACGAGTTGGCCCGGTTCGCACTGGCTGCGATCAACTCGGCCCGGCCGTCGCCGTTCGTGTCGCGGAGCGACAGACGCGCCCCGCTCGGATCGTTCGGTGCGAAGGCGTAGAAGCTCGCGGTGAGCGGCAGGTTGCTCGCCAGGGCGCCCGGGTTGGCCGTCAGCGTGTACCCGGACCACACCTTGATGTGCGCCGGGCCGCGGTCCGGGGTGATGGCCAGTTCCGCGAACCCGTCCCCGTCCATGTCCCCGACCGCCGCGTTGAGCCCGGACCACAGCCCCACGAACGGGTTGAAGTCCGAAACCAGTCGGGTGGCGATCCCGTACCGCAGGTCCGCGCCGCTGTAGATCGCAACCCGCCCTTCGGCCTGCCCGCCGGTCGTGACCACCAGATCGGCGAACCCGTCGCGGTTCAGGTCCCCGGCCGCCACCCGCGCCCCGCCGCGGTACGCGGGGTTGTCGAACGCGAAGAAGCTCGATTGCAACTGCAACCCGCCGCCGACCACGCGGAAGGTCTGGATGTGCGGCCCGGCCCCGGTGTCGGCCGACACCGCCAGTTCGGCCTTCCCGTCGCGGTCGATGTCCGCGGCGGCGAGGAACAGGCCGCCCATGAACCCCTGGAAGTTGACCGTCTGGCCCACCATGATCGAGCCGTCGCGCCCGTCCATGATCTGCACCACGGCCTGCGGCCCGGCGCCGGTGGTGAACGCGTAGTCGGTGACCCCGTCCCCGTTGAAGTCCCCGCTCGCCACCCGGAGCGCCCCCCGGTACCCCGTGAACGGGGTGAGCCGGCGCCCGGTGTCGTTGAGCGTGTCGCCCGACACGACGAACAGCGACACGGTGCCGTCCGTGTTCCCGGTGAACGCGACCGGGTTCTGCCCCGGGACCGGGGGCGCGAACGTGTTCGGCGGCGCGGCCCCGGCGGCCGTGCCCCATCCGAGGTCGCGGAGCGCGGCGGCGTCCAGCGCCGACCAGCTCACCCGGGTGCCGTAACTGAGGGTCGGGTCGAGGCTCACCGCCTGGCCCCCGAGGGTGACCCCATCGGCCCAGTGGGAGCCGTTCGCGTTGAGCGGTACGGCCCCGCCGTACACCGCGCTCGCGTTGGCCCCGGTGAACGTCCCGTTGCTCACCTGGCTCGTCCACTGGGGCGCGGTGCCGATCCCGAGCACGTGCCCGAGTTCGTGGACCGACACCGAATAGAAGTCCAGTTGGCTCGAACTCAGCCCGTCGGTGCCGACCCCGAAGTGCCAGTTCTGGTTGCTGTCGAACGTGACGCTCCCGCCCCACGGGGAGAACCCGGCGTGGCCCCGGGTCTGCACGGCGCTGATCCACGCGGCGCTGCCGGAGATGCTGCTCCCGCCGAACCCACCGAACCCGGCCTCGGAGCCGGACATCGTCCGGGCGCCGGCGTAGATCCGGATCGTGTTCGCGCCGATCGCGAGGTTCGGGACGCTGAACTGGCCGCCGGTCGCGGGGTCAAAAAAGGTCGCGGTCCAGGTGTTCCCGCCGGACGGGGCAATGGCCGCCAGGTTCGCAGTTAAGGAGTTGCCCAGGTCGCTCGCGGCCCGCTCGAACGTGGCCCGCGCGTCGGGGTTGTTGAAGAACCCCGACGCGTCGCGCGAGTAATCGACCTGGATCAGGATGGCGGGCACCTCGCGGGCTTCGAGCTGCTCCAGTTGGAATGCGGTGCGGGCCTTCTGTGGCGCGGTGGTGCGGGTCTCCGTTCCGGCGAGCCAGTTCCGAATCAACATTGGAAGCCTCGGTCCGCACCGCGGCACAGGGACGACGGCGCAGGGGCACAACGGCGCCTGCGCCGGTTCTCCGGCGGGAACGGAAGGTCTGTAGGTGTCGGGTAAGTGGTCGCCCCGGGCGCGGGGGCGGAACCCGTCCGGGCCACCGAGTGCGAGTCGGGAACCCGGACCGATCCGAGATTGGCACGTCGATCAGGCGCAAACCGGGTTGAACCGACCGCTTTGCGTTTGACCGCTCGACCGATGCCTTGTCGGCACCCACTCGCCAGGCGACCGGGAGGGCCGGTCAGAGCTGCCGCGAGCGTTTCAGATACCAGTCTCTAGGACACCGTTGGGAGGCGGGTCAACCTGCGGAATTGCTAGGAAATCGTGGTTTTCATCGGTTACGCTGGGGGCGTTAAAAGGTCGGGCGTGAACGCACCCGGTTTTCAGCCCGCAGCACGTTCTCTGTAAAGTGGCGAGAACACGTTGCCGCGCCGGTGCGCGGCGCGCACCGGCGCTTCCGGTCCTGTACACCGGGGGCGCGCCGCATTCTCCGACACCAGGACACCACCATGAACCGCCGCACCTTCCTCGGCGCCGCCGCGACCGCCGCCCTCGTCGGTCCGAATGTCACACGCGCGAGCGACAAGCCGCCCACCAGATTCCAGATCGCGTGCATGACGCTCCCGTACTCGCGCTTCTCGTTCGGCCGCGCACTTGACGGAATCCGGCGCGCGGGCTTCGGGTTCGTCGCGTGGGGCACCACGCACCAGGAGGGGGGGAAAGACGTGCCCGTACTCGCCCGCGACGCGGCACCCGAGCG
>DASWYH010000094.1:0-5501 GCA_036405095.1 Gemmata sp.
ACCCGCGAGTACGGCCGCGCGACGCTCACCGTTAACGAGCGCAACACGATCTTCCGGGGCTACCCGACCGAGTCGACCGTGTGGATGAGCCACGGGGACCAGGTGCAGAACGTGAGCGCGGAGTTCGAGCCGCTCGCGTCCACGGACACCTGCCCCCTCGCCGCGGTGAAGCACAACGCGCGGCCCATCTTCGGGCTCCAGTTCCACCCCGAGGTGGCGCACACGCCCCACGGGGGCCAGATCCTCGCGAACTTCCTGCGCGACGTGTGCGGCTGCACCGGGCAGTGGAAGATGACCGCGTTCATCGAGAACACGATCGCCGACATCCGCGCCCGGGTCGGCAACCGGCGGGTGATCTGCGGGCTCTCGGGCGGGGTCGATTCGAGCGTGTGCGCGGCCCTCCTGGTGAAGGCGATCGGGCCGCAGGTGGCGTGCATCTACGTCGACAACGGTCTGATGCGCGAGGGCGAAACGGAACTGGTGAAGCACACGTTCCGCGACTGGTTCAAGGCCGACCTGCACGCCGTGGACGCAAAGGAGCGGTTCCTCACCGCGCTCGCGGGCGTCACCGACCCGCAGCAGAAGCGCAAGATCATCGGCAAAGTGTTCATCGACGTGTTCAAGCACGAGGCCCGGAGCATCCCCGACGCGCACTTCCTCGCACAAGGGACGCTGTACCCCGACGTGATCGAGAGCGGCGGCGCGATCGACGGCCCGGCGGCAACGATCAAGCTGCACCACAACGTCGGCGGGCTGCCCAAGGAACTCGGGTTCGAGCTGATCGAGCCGCTGCGGGACCTGTTCAAAGACGAGGTGCGGCGCCTGGGGCTCGAACTCGGGCTGCCGGAAGACGTGGTGTGGCGGCACCCGTTCCCGGGGCCGGGGCTCGCGGTCCGGTGCCTCGGCGACGTGACCGAAGCGAAGCTCGCGACGCTCCGCAAGGCGGACACCATCTTCCTCGAAGAGCTGCACAAAGCGGGCTGGTATCGGAAAACCTCTCAGGCGTTCGCGGTGCTGCTCCCGGTGCAATCGGTTGGGGTGATGGGCGACGGCCGCACCTACGAGAACACGATCTGCCTCCGCTGCGTGCAAACCGACGACTTCATGACGGCCGACTGGTCGCGCCTGCCCGAAGACCTGCTCGCCCGCGTCGCGACGGCGATCATCAACAAGGTGAAGGGCATCAACCGCGTGGTGTACGACATCAGCAGCAAGCCCCCCGCCACGATCGAGTGGGAATAAGCGAAGAAACCCACCCCCAACCCCTCCCTGCAGGGAGGGGAGCCGAACCAATGCGCTCCGCGCACGGTCGGTGAAGCGCCTGTTCTTGCCCCCTCCCTGCAGGGAGGGGTTGGGGGTGGGTCAAATGCGTGCCGATGTCTGCGCGTCCGACGACTACGCCACCCGCGACCGCTTGCTCGCCGCGATTTACGAACTCGGGGGTGCGCCGGAGGGCGATTCCGAAGCGGTCGGGGTCGGGCTGCACCGCTACCTGTTCCCCGCCGGGGAGCTGTCGGTCTTCGTGGATGCATGGCTCGTGGACGTGGAAGGGCCGGACGAACTGGTGCGCGAACTCCTACAGTTAATCTCCGCCGGGGAGCGCGGTTAGGCGCGGTCCCTCCTCACCACCCACGGAACACATCCATGATGGCTTGGCCAACAATTATTTGCGGCGCGCTTCTGGTTCTGATCGGGATCATGGGTTACGGTACGTCGGAACTGCCCCCGGAGAAGCGCCCGACGGCCCTCATCCCGGCGGCGTTCGGCACGGTGCTGGTACTGTGTGGGCTCCTCGCGTTCCGCGACAAACTTCGCAAACACGTCATGCACCTGGCCGCGATGGTGGGCCTTATCGGCGCGGTCGGCGGGTTCGCCCCGCTGATCCGCCAAATTAGTAAGACGGGCGAGTTCGACCCCACGAAGAAGTCCGCGATCGCCGGCGAGCTGATGATTCTGGTGTGCGTGGTGTTCGTCGGGATGTGCGTGAACTCGTTCATCCAGGCGCGCAAGGCCCGTAAGGCGAAAGAAGCCGCGGAAGCAAGCGCGAAGCCCGTCTGAGGCCTGGGCGGGGAAATGGTCTAACGGCTCTCGTAGGTCGGGCTGTGCCCGACCTACGGCCCGGAGTCGTTCTTCCCGCCACGGCCTAACGCTCCGGCGCACAGGGCGAGAGCCCTGCGTGAGCCGGCACGGGGCGCCGCATCACTTCTTCGCGGCTTCCATCTCGTTGAGCCACTTCGTCACGACTGTGCAGTAGTACACGCCGGCCACGCTCGACTTCTCGCCGGGCCTGGTGGCGTACCCGCCGTCCTTGTTGCGGTGCGCCTCAATGAACTCGCGGAGCTTCTTCGCGTCCTTCGGCTTCTCCTTGAGGAGCATGAGCGCCCGCATCACGCGGTACGTCGTCTCCATGTCGGACGCCTTCTCGCCCTTCTTGCCCCACCCGCCGTCATCTTTCTGACCCTTGCGGAGTTGTTCGAGGTGCTCCTTGGGATCGACGCCCGGCGGGGCGATGCCCACGCCGAGCCGGAGCAGCAGCGCGGCGGCGGAGCCGAGTTCGCGCGCCCCACCGTCGCGCGCGTCATCGATCTCCTTCTTGAGCGGCTCGGCTCCGACCTTGAACCACGGCTTGAGGTCGAACGGGCAGTCCTTCACCCCCCACGCTTCCACCGCCGCCGCGGCGATGCGCACCTCTTCGAACGTTTTCGCGTTCTCCTGGAGGTAGTTCATCGCCTTCGCGAACTTCTCCTTGGGAACGTTCAGCTCCACCGCGACCATCACCCCGATGCTGGTGACGACCACGTCCGGTTTGCCGCCGGGTTCCGCGAAGCCGCCGGTCTTCGGGTCGTAGCACGCGAGCACAAACGCCGCGTGCTTGTCTTTGTTGGGGATGTCCGCGCCGAGGTACTTGAGCGCCCGCACCGCACCGTTGGTCGCGCGCAGGGTGGCGCGCGGCGCGGCGTCGATGTTCGGGTCCTGCGGGGCGAGGTAGAACCCGCCGGCGGGGGCCTCCTGCGCCAGCACCCATTTGACGGTTCCCTTCTTCTGCGCGGCTGTGGGCTGCGCGAACGCGAGCGCCGGCAGCACGAGCACCAGTGCGAATGACAGTCGCATTGTTACCTCCAGGTGAGCGGCCAGGGCGGGCGCAAGGCGAACGGTGCTTTTGCGCCCCTTAGCCTGCTTCTCGTACCAGACTCCAGTCGTTTCAAGTGGTCCGTATTCCGTGGCGCGTCGGGGGTGAAGCCGGGTCCGTGGGCATTTCCAATCCCGGTGCCCGGTTTTCGTCTGTTCGCCTCACTGATAACTGACCGCTGAGCACTCGAAACGCCTGAGATTCCGTTCTTGGGCGTATGGGGCGTCCGGCAATGGAGGCACGGTGACAACCACGGACCGGAAAACTCATGCGCCCCGACTCATAAAGCACCGCAACTTGAGAGTACGGAATTTGGTACGAGAGCAGGCGGGCGAAGCGTTCCGCAGGCACACCCCGCGGGGTCGGGATTGAAACGATCTGATGAGCCGGGAGCGTCAGCGGCGGCAACGGGTGTCTGCCCGCGCCCCTGGGGCCGGACGCGATCCCGGCTCACGCCGGCTACAACGCCCGCGTCGATCCGCCCACCCCCACCGAGTTCTCCACATCTGGCGCGCCGACGCCCACGGCATCGGCACCTACAACCAGGTGCTCGCCGCGTTCGGTCTGCCCCTCATCACGGACCACCCGGTGACGCACGGGTTCGACCCGATCACCACCGCTCCCACCGTTCAGGCGCGACCGCTGCAAGCGCACACCGGCCCGACGCGGGAGGATTTCCTGCCCAACGGCTACTTCGCCGGGGGCACCAACCCGTTCGTCGCCGGGATGGCCGAGGATCACGTGCCCGGCTCGGACCTGGGGCCGCTCTTCCACGCGGTCCCCGTGGACCCGTTCACCCGCCTGCGCGACGGCGACCGGTGCTTCTACCAGCAACTACAACTTCAATCTGGAAGAGCACATCCTCTGCGACCAGGGCTCGGCGCTGGCGGAGGCCATCGGGCTCAACACCGACATCACGAACGTGCGGGACGACGTGTTCCGCTTCCTGGCACACAAGACGGGAAGGCGAAGGGGTACTACGCGAACACCAACGGGCGGGCAGATCTGACCGGCTCGCCCACCGGCACGCAGCTCACGACCGCGCTGCGCGCCGCGCCGGTCGCGGCGCTGAACAACCCCGACCACGCGGGTTGCACGGGCCTCGTGGACGCCGCCGGGAGCTACGTCAGCGCAAACGCGCTCCGGTCGTACAGCTACGTGACGAACTTCCCGCAGAACCCGGCACTCACCAACGTCGCCAACAAGTTGTCACTCCCGCTTCTGACAACGGAGTTCAACATCCTGCTCGGCAAGGTCGATGTGAACTCGTCCATTCACGTGCCACCGGTCACGCTGCCGCCGGTTCGGACGGCGACATGAGCCCGAACGAGCCGCAAGAGCCGATGGACCGAGAGGTGAGCAACCCGTCGGGCACTGCGAAGGTGCCGGACCTGGTGGGCGCCGCGCTCGCGTCGCTGCGGTTGGCCCCGGCACCAGCGACCCGGGCGCCCCCGACCGCCTGTCCCAGCGGGCGCGGTGCGCAGCCACGGGTCACGGTGCGGTGGCATGCGGGTTTCTACACAACAGCCACCGCCACATCGAACGTCACAACGCGTTCTTGATTCAACCCTTGCTGTGAACCGAACCCCTATCGCCTCACGGCCGCGTACACGTCGCGCAGCGGGACGTTGTGCTCGCGCGCGACGCGGACGCAGTCGTCGTACTCGGGGGTGACGATCTCGAACCCGTCGCGCCAGCCGCGCTTCGCGTCCACCGGTCCCCACGGGGTTTCCACTGTGACTGCTTCGCGCCGGAGCTTCGCGCGCGGCGCCACGGTGCGGCGCACGCCGAACGTCCCGGTCTCGCGGAACAGGACCTCCTCAAACGCCGCCGCGTGCGCGGGGGCACAGATCACGCTCAACAGGACGCCCGGGCGGTTCTTCTTCATCTGGATCGGCACCGCGAACACGTCCAGTGCGCCCGCCTCGAACAGCCGCTCGATCGCGAAGCCGATCAGCTCGGGCGCGATGTCGTCGAGGTTCGTTTCTAGCACCGCAACCGTGTCCAATTCTTCCGGGTGAGCGTGCGCCCCGGTCCCGATCATCAGCCTCAGGATGTTCGGCTGTTCGAGAAAATCTTTCGTGCCGGAGCCGTGGCCGATGCGCTCGATCGTCAGCGTGGGCGTCGCGGTGTACTCGTTCACCACGGTGGTGAGGATCGCCGCCCCGGTGGGGGTGGTCAGTTCCGCCTTGATGGGGGACGGGGCGAGCGGCACACCCTTCAGGAGTTCCGCCGTGCCGGGGGTGGGAACGGGCATGATGCCGTGCGCGCACTTCACCGTGCCGCTGCCGGTCGGCACCGGTGAACTCGTGAACCGGTCCGCCCCGAGCAGGTCCAAACCGACCGCGGCGCCCACGATGTCGGCGATGCT
>DASWYH010000095.1:0-3870 GCA_036405095.1 Gemmata sp.
CGAACCCGGTCGATACGGCATCGAGCCCGACGCTGCCGACGAACCAGAATTACGTTCGCGCGCAACCGGTAAAAGCCTACGTCTGCCCGTCCGCGACGCTGGCATCTGACGGGAACTGGCCCGGGCGCAACGACTGGGCAATTGGGCACTACGGATTCAACTACCTCGTGTTCGGTTCCAGTTCGACTACCTTGGGTGACGTGCCCTGGGACCGGAAGTTGACGCTGCAAACGCTCCAGGACGGAACCACCAATACGGTTCTGTTCGCGGAGCGCTCCGGGCTCTTCAGTGACGGCACCGCCAACCTGTGGTGCCACGGCGGTTGGAACTGGGCGTATGTCCCGATGTTCGGCTACAACGGCAACTACACCGTGTTCCAACAGAAGCCCACGCAGGCGCAATCGACCCCGGGATACACGCAGTCCCCACACGGGAACGTGATGAACATTACCCTCGGCGATGGGAGCGTCCGCGGGCTCTCTTCGGGCGTCAGCCAGGCCGCTTGGGAGTACGCCATTATCCCCGATGACGGTAGAGTGATGCCGAGCAACTGGTAAGTGCTTGCAATCGCGGCCTCGGCCTCGCCCGAGGCCGCCTCTTCAATCCTCTCTTTCGGAATCTTCACTCGTGACTCGATTTGTGTTCGGCTCGCTGGCGCTGTTCGGTGTGTTGATCCTCGCCGGGTGCGGCGGGGGGGCTGGTGATGCCGCAGTGGTAACCGGGACGGTCAGCCTGCGCGATGGGAAGCCGCTGCCCGGCGGCCGGATCGATTTCCACTCCAAGTCCGGACTACTAACCGGTCAGATTAAAGCCGATGGCACTTACGAAATGACTGCGGTGCCCCCCGGCGAGTACAAGGTGTCTGTCGAAAACGGCCATCTGAAGAATGCCGGGCCGCCCCCCGCCGGCTTGGCACCGATGCCCACCGACAACGCCGGAACAAAATATGTGCCCTACGACCCCAAGTACAACAAACCTGAGTCCTCGGGATTAACGACTACTGTTAAGGGACCGACCCACACCTTCGACGTTCAACTCAAGTAGCCCGAACAACCGAACGGGCGGAGCGAAGGAGCCACGCCCCCGTCCGCGGGGGCGTGGCTCCTTCGCGACAGCCTCGCACTTCAGACGCTCATGCAAATCGTGACCCGCGACGATCGGACCATTGTCACCGGCGACAACTGAACTGCGGAGCCCCACGAGGCCGGAAGTTCGGCCGGGTGGTGCGGGGCGGCTCTCCGGGCACCAAATATTTGCACGTTATTGCTTCCCGGTGCGGGGGCCGATTAAAGTGGAGTGACGTTTCGCGCCTGAACTCTTCAGCCCCACCCACATCCGGCTCCGCGCCGGGGAAGCTGCCAATGGACCTCTTCAACCGCCGTGAGTTCGTCAACCGATCCGCAATCATCGCTGCGGCTGCCGCCGCCGGCTCCGTGTACGCCGACGACAAGGTGCGCTCCGAAAAGGTGAAGGCACAAGCCGACAAGCTCCGCGTCGCCGTGGTGGGCGTGCGGGGCCGCGGGATGAGCCACGTGAGCGGGTTCCTGGGGAAGAACAACTGCGAGATCACCACCGTTTGCGACTGCGACGAGGCCGTCATCGGCAGCGCGATGAAGTCCATCGAGAAGGTTCAGGGCAAGGCCCCGAACTACGTGAAGGACATTCGCAAGGTGGTCGAGAACAAGGACATCGACATCGTTTCGATTGCGACCCCGAACCACTGGCACGCGCTGATGGCGGTGTGGGCCATGCAGAACGGGAAGGACGTGTACTGCGAGAAGCCGGCGACGCACAACGTCCGCGAAGGCGCGATCATGACCGCCGCGGCGCGCAAGTACAAGCGCATCTGCCAGGTGGGCACGCAGAGCCGGAGCAACCCCGGGATGCGGGACGCCATCGCTTACGTGCGCGGCGGGAAACTGGGCAAGGTCGATCTCGCCATCGGGCTGTGCTACAAGCCCCGCGGCAGCATCGGCGACACCGGACTGAAGGAGGGCGAACAGGCGCCCCCGAAGACGATGGACTACGACCTGTGGTGCGGGCCGGCCCCGCTCACGATGCCGAAGCGCAAGACCAAAGCCGGCACCGTTCACTACGACTGGCACTGGATCTGGGACTTCGGCAACGGCGACCTCGGCAACCAGGGCGTTCACGAGATGGACAAGGCCCGGTGGGGGCTCGGGAAAACGACCCTCCCGGACACGGCCTTCAGCTTCGGCGGGCGGTTCGGGTACGTGGACGACGGCGAGACCGCGAACAGCCAGTTCTGCCTGTTCGGGTACGGCGCCGAGAACATGGTGTTCGAGGTCCGCGGGCTGCCGACCAAAGATTACAAGGGCACGAAGGTCGGGAACATCTGGGTCGGCACCGAGGGCTACGTGGTGTGCCCGAACTACGCCGGCGGCATCGCCTACGACAAGGACGGCAAGGAACTGGAACGGTTCGGCTGGAACGCGGAGAAGAAGCAGTTCGTCGGCAGCGACCAGCACCACTTCGACAACTTCGTGAAGGCGGTCCGGAGCCGCAAGGTGGCGGACCAGAACTGCGACATTGCCGAGGGGCACCTGTCGGCGGCCCTGTGCCACCTGGCGAACATCAGCTACCGGCTCGGGACCGAAAAACCGGTCGGGCAGATGGCGGGCACGCCCGCGACGACCGACAAGCGGGTGAACGAGTTCGCCTCAGGTCTGGTCGATCACCTGAAGGCCAACAAAGTGGATGTCGAGAAGGTGGTGGGCAAACTCGGGCGCGTGCTCGCCATCGACACGAAGAACGAGAAGATCAAAGACAGCGCCGAGGCCAACGCGATGCTCTTCCGCGAGTACCGCAAGGGATTTGAACTCAAAGACGTGGGGTAAGGATCTCGCGACACGCCGCCGCTTCGGTCGCGTTCCACACCGAAGCGGCGGAGCCCGTTCAACCCGGACCGATGGCGCGGTCCGGGTCACTTCTTCGCCGGGGCCGGCTTCAGGTACTTCGGCAGATCGGCCGCGTTCAACTCGACCCTGGCGCCCTCTTTCGGCACTTCCACGCCCGCGGCCCACAAGATCCCGTTCACCAGCAGCCGGCGGTAGCCCTCCTCCGCGAAGCTCGCGTGCAGGTGCGCCCCGGTGAACGTGAACGAGCGCCCGCCCTCGGGCCGGTCGTAGGCCCACGCGACCACGTCCTGCCCGCCGGTCGGCTTGGCCGCCGCTTTCGGGTTCCAGGTGCGCAGGATCGGGGTCACGCCCTTCATCTCGGGAACGAACGTGTTCTTGAAGAGGTAGCCGTCGTCGATCTTGAACGGCTTCACCCCCCGACAGACGGCGTGATCGGGGAACGTATCGAACGTGGTGACCCAGTGCGCGCGTTCGCCGGTGCCCTTCTCCCACGCGCCACCCGCCCAGGAGCGGGCCTTGTCGCCGAAGTCCTTCGGGTAGTCGGCGGTCTGGTGGAACTGCACCAGACCCACCTTGGCGTCCATCAGCTTCTGCACTTGTGCCAGCCGCGCGCCTTTCAACACCTGGTGCTTCTCCGCTCCGTCGAAGAAGAACACGACGGCCCTCGCCCCGTTGAGCGTTTCGGCCTTCTTGGGCCAGTCGAGCGCGAGCACGGGGGCGACGTTCGGCGTTTGTTTCAGGAGGTCCGCGAGGGCCGCGCAGTTCGCGGCGTACTCGTGTTCGCCCGGTTTGAAGTACCCCGATCCGGCGATGAGGACGATTTTCGTGGCCTTCGGATCGGTCGGGAGCTGTTCGACCGGCGGTTCGTTCTTCGCCGGGTCGGCAGCGGAACTGGACGTCGGTAGGGCCAGAGCGGCAACGAGGAGAGCGGCGCAACGCATGGGGCAGAGTCCCGGGGAGAAGGTATCGCACCAGTTGAACCCGGGCGGTG
>DASWYH010000096.1:0-7100 GCA_036405095.1 Gemmata sp.
TGGCCCGCGTTCGCCGCACAGATCACGAAACTCACCCCGCGCGGCTGATGTGCTACTTCTTTTCGGCTTTCGGAATCTCGCCCTTCGCCGGCCCCCACTCGGTCGGTTTGTAGGCAATTTCCAGGTGCGGCGTTTCGAGGCGCTTGCCCTTCTCGTGTTTGCTGTTCATCACGGCGTCGAGGACGCCCGTTGTGAGGAGCGTGCGCTCAATGGGGTACGGTGCGTGCCCCGTGTTGATGAGCGAATCGATCGCTTTGGTCAGCTCCGCGAAGTGCGCGAACGGGTCCGGCTGCTGGAGGTAGAACTGGCACACGTCCGGCTTCTCCTGGCCCTTCCGCTGACCGGCGAAGATGAACGGCGAGCCGTCGTTCTCGTGGACCCACCCGTTCGGGACCACCACGAACGCGCGGAACCCGTCGCGGTACTCGATCTCGAAGGTGCCCGCGTCGGTTGCCTTCGTGGTGACCGCCCGGATGTCGCCCGGGGCGTGCGCGGTCGCGAGCTTGAGTCCGGCTTCGAGGAGCGGCTTGGTCCACCCGTGGGCGTCGAGGGCGTCCCACATCGCCTTTCCGGTGTGACACGTGACCGCCTTGACGCCCACCTCGCCGCCTTTGCGGCGCTCGACCATGCACTGTAAACCTTCCAGCGCGTGGAAGCCGTAGCCCTCGAACGGCCCGTACCCGATTTGGACCGCCCCGACGAGTTCGCACCCCTTCGGCAGCACGACGTTCGGTTTGCGCCACGTCACCGGAATGGACGAGCCGGCCAGCAGCGGCACGAACAACTTGCGCGCGGTGTCGTACATCCACCTGGCGTCGTCCCAGGTCGCAGCGAGGTGCTTGTCGTTGAACACCGGGACCGACTTCTTCGTTTCCGCGAAGACCTTGCAAATCCCCTCGAAGAACCGGCGCCGCGGGTAGAGCTGTTGGCCCTTCTCGTTGGTCGGGTACTTACCGTGCTCTCCGATGCTGAGCACGCCCTCGACCGCCAACCCCTTCCCGCCGAGGGTGAGCGCTTCGCCGATCGTGTCGCAGATCTTGAAGCCGTGCTTCTTGGCGAGGTCGCGGCTCATGTCGTTCTTCGGCACCTGATCGGTGACCAGAGACACGAGTTCGAGGTTGGGGCGCGTGCCGTCCGGGTAGCCGCCGAGAAGGTTGCGGAGGATCACGTCCGCATGGGACCACTTGCGGTACTCGGTGACGACCGCGGCAACTTTTTTGGGAGGCATCGCGAAATCCCGAAAGCAGGGTGGCCACAAAGAAGCACACAAGGCCACAAAAAAAGACCAGAACAGGCCCGCGGAGGCAAATCAAAGTCCCGTCGTTTCAAGTGTTCAGTGGTCAGTGTTCAGCAGGGTGTAGAGCCCGTTCCGTGTGCCCCTCAGACCCCGGTGCGTTCTTCTCGTCTGTTCGGTTCGCTGACAACTGACAACTGACCGCTGAACACTTGAAAATACTGAAGTCCATGTTTGCCTTCTTTTGTGCCCTTTGTGCTTCTTTGTGGCCAACTGACCGGAACTCACCCGGCCTTAACTCACGGTAAGGGAGCGCCCGTTGTCCTTGGCGCTCAAGTTCAGCAGGAAGGGCGCCGCGCGCTTCGCCCACGCATCGGGTTTGGGGTAGCTCGCCGCGCCGCCCGCGAACGCCTGCCGCAGCATATCCGTGTCGATGACCCCCGGGTTGAGCGGGACCGCGGCCATCCCCTTCGGTAGCTCCTGCGCGAGCGCCAGCGTGAGCCCTTCCATTGCGTACTTGGTGGCGCAGTACGGCGCCACCTCCGGCGACGTGCTGCGGCCCCAACCGCTCGACAGGTTCACGATCACGCCCGCCTGGCGCGCCACCATCGCGGGCACGAAGGCGCGGATCACGTTGAACACGCCGTTGATGTTCACGTCGATCACGTCGCGGAACTCGGAGAGCGGCACGTCCCACAGCGGTGCCGGTGTGTTCATGAGCGCGGCGTTGTTGATGAGGAGGTCCGGCGGGGCGTGCTTCGCGAGCACCTCGCCGGACCAACTCGCGACCGCGTCCGCATCGGTCACATCGACGCGCGCGAACATGTGCGGCCCGGGGAAATCGGTCCGCATCGCGCGCACGTGTCCGTCGCTGCGCCCGCAGCCGATAACGGTGTGCCCGGCGGCGGCGAACGCGGCCACGAGGGCGCGCCCCAGCCCCCGCGTTGCGCCCGTGATAACGATGGTTCTGCTCATCTGGAACTCCCTCGGCGTTTTCCGAACCCCCGCGCGGCCCGTCCCTCAACGTTCTTCGCTACCGCGCCTCCGATCTCAATGGGCCTTCCGCTCAGGATAATAGTTTCGGCCGCACGCGGGCTGGCCGCATTTGGCCCGCACTGGCCGGGAGCCGCCCACCGGCCCCCGCTTCGTGGATGGCGGCTCGGCCTTTCCCGCTCTGTATTCGTCAACGGTCCGCATCAGCGCGGTGGCGGGCATCTTCCTCGGAATGCGTGAGTTTCGGCGGCCGTTGCTCGTCTTAAACTGCGGATCGTCCGCGCCGGCGGGGGATCGGCATGAGCACGAACAAGAAGACCGAGAACCGGCTCATGGTTTGCACCGCTTTCGAACCGGGCATCAGGCGCGGCATAAGCGGACAGTTGCGGTATCGTTGCCCGGTCCACGTGACTTGTGTGAATTGACAGCGCGGGTTGCAGTGAGCTATAGTGGACACATCTAATCAGTGATCGCGTCTTTGCGCGCGGGCCGGACGCCTGCTCTCGTGTGTGGCTCAGGATGCCCGCTTCCCATCTGAACGGGAAGCTTTTCGACGTGCCGCCATAGCCACTCTCCCGGCGGCGGGGCGAACTTCTCGCGGGCACCGGCCCGCACTCGGGGTGCGACCGAAATGGGAACGCCGAACGACCCGACCGGACGCCCGTCCTCGGCGAAACGTGCCGGGGCGGCCCCCCCGTCTGGCGACCCGGCCCAAGCCGCCCCCATTGCTGCCAACAAGAAGAGCGGTTCCACCGACTCACACCGGCCCACCGACTCCCTTTCCGATCTCATCCCGAGCGGCAGCTCGGCGCGGTCCCGCTCCACCGGGTCCGAGATCGCGCAGTTCCTCGCGCACCCGCAGGGCGGGGCCGCGAACACCGACGACTCGCCCACGGTCATCACCAAGAGTGGGGATAAGGGACCGCACACCCCGCCGCCCGCCGCGCTGCCCTTCGTTGTTGGGGGCGAGGTGCCGTCGATCGCCGGGCGGAAGCTCGGGCACTTCGAACTCATCGAGGCCATCGGCGCCGGCGGCATGGCCGCGGTGCTCAAGGCCCGCGACCTCGAACTCGGGCGGGTCGTCGCGCTGAAGATCCTGCCGCCCGAGGCCGCCCGCGACCCCGAGAGCGTCACCCGGTTCAAACAAGAGGCCCGCTCGGCGGCCAAGCTCGACCACGAGAACATCGCCCGGGTGTACTTCTGCGGCGAAGACCAGGGGCTGAACTTCATCGCGTTCGAGTTCGTCGAAGGCGACAACCTGCGGGTCGCGATCGACCGCCGCGGCCCGCTCCCGGCCGGCGAGTGCGTACGGTACATGATCCAGATCGCCGCGGGCCTGAACCACGCGGCCGAGCGGGGCGTCGTCCACCGCGACATCAAGCCCTCGAACATCCTCATCACGCCGGACGGCCGCGCGAAGATCGTGGACATGGGGCTGGCCCGCTACCTCGGGTCGGAGCTGGTCAACGGCACCGTCACGCAGTCCGGGGTGACGCTCGGCACGTTCGACTACATTTCGCCGGAACAGGCGCTCGACCCGCGGCGCGCCGACGTGCGCAGCGACATTTACTCGCTGGGCTGCACTTTTTACCACGCGCTGACCGGGCGGCCCCCCGTGCCGGAGGGCACCGCCGCGCGCAAGCTCCGGGCGCACCAGGAGGACGACTTCCTCGACCCGCGCGAGCTGAACCCCGCGATCCCGGACGAACTGGCCGCGATCCTCGCGCGCATGGTGATGAAAGACCCCCGGGCGCGGTATCAGTCCCCGACCGACTTGATCGCGCACCTGAAGGGGCTCGCGGAGCGGTTGAACCTCGCCGATGCGGTCGCCAACGACCCGGCGGCGCAGGCGGTCCCGGCCGAGTTCCACGTGCTGCCCCAGGCGCCGAAGTTCCGCCCGTGGTGGGTGCTGGCGGTTGTCGCGGTCGCGGTCGCGGCGGTCGCGTTCGTGGTGTCCACCGCCGACCCCGGGCGCGCCCCGGGCCTGCCCGGGACGCACGACCGCGCCCAGGAGACCAATCCCGCCAAGGGGCCGGAGCCGTTTATCAAGGACCCACCGGCCCTGCCAACAAACCCGAAGGCGCCCGACACCGCGACCGTCCGAACGGCGCCAGAACTGGTCAAGAAGCTCGAAGACAAGACGACAAACAAGATCCTCCTCGCGGCCGGGACGTTCGACCTGTCGGACCGGCCGCCGGGCATCACATTTCAAAGTGGCCGGTTGGAGCGGCTGGAACTCATCGGCGCGGGCGCCGGGCAGACGAGGGTGATCCTCCCCGCCGGGGCGCTCGCACTGAAGGCGCAAACCGTCTCGGTCCGCGGGGTGTGGTTCGACTTCCGCGCCCCGCCGGACGAGATGCTCGCGCTGGCGATGGAGTTCGGCGCGCCGGTAACGTGGGCCGGCCTCCGCATCGAAAACGCGGAGCGCGTGGAGCTGACCGAGTGCGTGTTCCGGCCCGACCGCGCGCTCCTCGACCGGGCCCCGGACCCGCACACCATAACCGTCACGCGCGCCCCCGAGGGGCGGGCACCGGTCCTGACCCTGACGCGGTGCCTGTTCAGCCCCGGTGTGGTGGGGCTCGCGCTCCCGGTCGGCGCGGTCGCGACGGTCTCCGACTCGGGGTTCGCCCCGCACTCGGCCGCGGTGCAGTTCGACCCACCGGGCGAGGGGGCGGCGAAATCCAAAGTGCAGTTCGAGCGGTGCTCGTTCATGCTCGAACCCGGGACCGCGGCGGTCGAAGCGGGCTCCGAACTGGCCGTGACCGCCGAGTCCTGCGTGTTCGCCCCGGTGTACGGGAACACGGTTCCGGCGCTCGACGAAACGCGCCGGGGCGTCGTGGTGCGCGTGCCCGGGGACAAGCTCAAGGGCGCGCAACTGGTGCTCCCCGCGGGGCGCGCGAGCGCGTTCTACAGCGCCTACCCGGTCGGCACCCCGGACCGGTCGCTCACCTTCAACGAGTGCCGGGCGGCGGGGCCGGTGGTCGAGGACAAGGGCCACGTCGAGCTGCGCCAGCGCCCGTGGGCGAAGCCGGACCCGGCGGCCGAGTTCGCCAACCCGGCGGACGTGGCGGCGAAAAGCAGCAACCCGTGGAGAGCGTTCAAGCTCACACTCGACGAGGCGGTTCTGTTCGGGAGCGACCGGAAGCCGCTCGGGGTCACGTTCCACAATCAGGCGGACACGTCCCTGTTCTGGCAGCACCGCGCGTACCCGGACCCGCGGAGCTGGCCGCCGGTCCCCACGCAGTCGGCGGCCGAGATGCGCGAGAAGGTGTGGTACCCCAACGCGCAGCCCGGCGAACTCGTGACCGGGGTCTACACCGACCTGCGGGCGCTTCTCAAGGACGCCCGCCCGGATGACATCGTCCTCATCAAACACAGCGGCAACCTGCCGGTCGACCGGGTGGAACTGAAGGCCGCGCGCAAGGGCGAGGGGGAGCTGCGGGTCACGTTCAAGCCGCACGAAGGGTACTCCCCGGTCCTGGTCATCCAGGATGACGTGGTGAACGATCGGACTCTCTTTAAACTGATGACCGGTGAGGTCACGTTCGAGGGGCTCGAGTTCCGGCTCAAGCCGAACAGCCCCAAGGACGGGCAGACGCTGGCCGCGGTTGCGGTCATCGGCGGGAAGAGCTGCACGTTCCGCAGGTGCGTGTTCACCCTCGCCGAGGCGGACGACTCGAAGGTGGCTGCGGTCCACCTGCCGGACACCGAGAAGGTGATGAAAATGGACCCCGCCACGCGGCCGGTGCCGAAGGTGGCGTTCAACCACTGCGTGATCCGCGGGCGCGGGCGCGGGGTGTGGGTCGAGGTGAGCCGGCCGCTGGAACTGGCGCTCTCCGACACGCTCACCGCTCTCGATGGGCCGGTGCTCCTCGCGCTCGGAGGGGGGGAGCTGAGCGGCACCGGGAGCTCGGCCCGGTTGGCCCGCGTGACCGCGCTCGTGGGCGGTCCGATTGTCGAAATGCGCGGCACCAAATCGACCGACGCGATGCGGGCCTCCGGGCTGATGAAACTCGACGTGGAGGCCGACGATTGCCTCTTCGTCGGCGTGCCCGGCGCCGGTCGGCCGCTCGTGGAGATCGAAGGGGTCGAACCGACCGCGACCGGCTGGACCTCGGTGCTCGCGTGGCGCGTGCCGGCAAAGGCAAACCGGTACGCCAACTTCGAGGCGTCCGCGGTGGTGGCTCAGATCCGCGCCGGCGGCGACGGCGGTGTGAAGGAATGGAGCTGGGACGACTGGGTCGGCAACGTGGGCGAGCCGCCCTCGGCAACCGGCAACCGACTCGGCAAGGTGAAGTTCGCCGCGGCGCCCGCCGGGCTGAAGGAGCTGTCCGCGGTCAAGCCGCGGGATCTGATCATCGACTCGGCGACGTTCCCCGATCCCGCGGATGCAAAGGCCCCGGGCGGGGCCGATCCGAAGGCGCTCCCGTCAACCGATGATCCCAAGCCGGAATAGGTGCGCCCAGAACCCGACACTTTTGCGACGAAGAAAAGGGAACACGGAAGGGCTGGGCACCTTACTCAAGGTGAAAGGTGCCGTCGAAGGTGTGGAACCCGAACGTCACACGCCCTCGGCCCACCGCACCGGCCGGTTCTCGATCGCCCTCCCCGATCCCGCACCGCTCTCGTCGGTCTTCTCCTCTGGCGCCCGCCGGGTCGCCCCAGTGCTCCGACGGGCCGGGGCACTCGCCATCGCCACCCGGTTCGACTTCACCGCGCGCGTCTCGATCAGCTGGTTCGGCGCTCGCGCCACGATCACGGTGCGGCCCCCGGGCTTGACGGGGCCGCACCTGCGTGCCTCTCGTGAACCCGGGGGAGAACTACCGGCGCACGCCCTTGATGTCGAGGATGTGGTGGGCGGCACAACTGTTGC
>DASWYH010000097.1:0-3630 GCA_036405095.1 Gemmata sp.
CAGCGCGCAGGCCAACTCGAACGCCGACCGTGCGGCGTCTGAGAAGTCGGTCGGGTAAAGGATGGTGCGGATCGGGAGCATCGGATTCGTCCTCGGGGGCTGGGCGCAAGAAGTGATACAAGGGGCATGCGAGGGACGTGCCGAACGGGAATGGTGCCGGCCGCAGCAATGGCCTTTTCGGGCCACAGGAGCGGCTGGCACCGACCCGGATCGCTCGGTCACCGGCGCGACGTGAGGGCCATGGGCACAGCGCCCGGCGGGACCGGTGCGGCGCTGATGCGCTCCTCACGCATGTGCTGGTGGCACCTCACGCAGGTGAGCGTGAGATCGACGTAGGCGAGGGCCGCGGCGTCCGTGTTCTTGGCCTTTGCGGCCTTCTTGAGCGCCTCGACCCGGCGGAGGAACTCGTTGGTGTGCATCAGGTACTTTTCGGTCTCGTTGATCTTCCAGGTCACGTCCTTGGCGCACTCGAGTAACCCGTCGGCCCCGGTGCTGATCTTGCCGAAGTCGTTGGTCGCCAATCCCTCCAACACCTTTTCGGAGTGCATGAGTTTGCGCTGCATCACGGTCGGCTTCTTCGGCTCGGCCTTTTCCTTGGGCTGCGGCTTCTTGTCGTCCGCACGCCCGGTTCCGACCAACACGACGGCGGTCGCGGCGACGGCGGCCCACAGCGCGGCACGAATAGCTGGCTTCATGGCTTCTCCAAGCATCAAGGGCGTGGCACTACCAACGGGAAGGTTCACCGGGTGCGGTGTAAACGGTGGGAGAGCAATAGCAACTTGAAGGCCAAGTGGTCCGAACCGCACACCAAAACGTGAACCGCTTGTATTTACAGCGAAAAGGGAAGCCTCGATTGCGAAATTGCGCCGCTCCCGTATCGATGCTGTGCGAAATTGGCACGCCCCAGGGCAACTGTGCCAGAAACGCACGTCGAGAACCTGGGTGCGAGCCAAACATCGGGATGGGGACTGAATTCCGCGCCCCCGCACGGTCACGAGCGACGGTCCGATGAGCGCGTGGGGCGAAGCCGACGAGAAGGCCGAGCCCATTGCCTCACCCACGATATGACCCGCCATGTCGTGCCGATAGCTTCAGATGTACTCGGTGGGTGCGAGGGCCGCGGTTCAATGCGGTTCCCGTTGTTTCAAGTGGGCCGCGGTCCGTGAGCCGAACAGACGAGAAGCAAACACCGAAGTTGGAAGGGGCCACGGGACCGGCCGCACTCCGCACTGACCACTTGAAACGGGGTACCCACGCGTTCGTGGTGTTGTGGTTCCGGTACGCGCCCCGGCCCCGGTCATCTCCCTCACGCTTCGCGCCCGTACCACGCGACCAGTCGCGGCAGGTCGCCGCGGTTCGCGATCAGCCGGAGCGCGAACTTCTGGCGCACCGAACCGAGCAACGGGTTGAACCCGAAGTTGTCGTCCACCATGCGCACCGCCTGCGTGACGGCCGCATCGGGTGTGTGCCCCCCGGCCACGAGCACCCGTGCGAGCCACAGCGCCGCCGGGAGGGTCAGCGCGAGGGACTCGATCCCGTCCCACACGTTCAGCCCGAAATTCGGCGCGCCGCAGAACTGGAGCGACTCCACCTTGAGCCGGTGCCAGCGCGCGAGCAGGGCCGTTGCCCCCTCGCCCAGCGCGCCGAAGGGCTTCTCGCCCGCCGCGAAGGTGGCCGCGTCCGGCAGCACGGCGTGGACCTTCGGGACGCGCCCGCGCCCGGTCGCGAACCGCACGGCCGAAACGAGCCGCCGGACCGGGCCGCGCTGCGCGGCGCCCTTCTCCGCGCCGTGGTCCTTGCGCGCGAACACCGCCACCAACTGCCGGAACACGGTCCGCCCGGCCCACCCGGGCCGCTTCACCTCGGCGGGGCTCTGCGGCTCCTCGTCTTCGGCGGCCAACCCCAACACGTGGAGCAACTCGCTGAGCTTCCCGCCGGTCACGGCCTTCTTCGGGTCGCCGGCCCCGTCGAACGTCGCTTTCCGCAGCATCGCCACGATGAAGAGGAGCTTGCGCCAGCGCCGCTCGAACGGGTCGGCTTCGCTCGCGAGCAGCTTCGAGAACGCGGTCGCGATCCGGGCCAGGTCGCCCCACGATACCGCTTGCGAACCGTAAAGAGGGGGCGGCGGGGCGGTCAGCGCCCCCGGGGCGGCCGTGGCCTCGAAGAAGGCCGCGTACTCGCGGGCGTCGCCGACCTGCGCGCTCAGCCCGCGGCCCTTGTTCTCGGCCGCCGACGGGCACGCGAGCCGCAACCCGAGGTTCCAGTGGTCGCCCGCGGGCACCAGCAGGAACGGGTAGATGCGGCACGCGAGCGGCTTCGCGGCGGGGCCGAACGTCCCGTGAATGCGGCACAACTTGTCGGCCCCCAGGAACACGCACCCGCCGTCGGCCCGGTGGTTCAAGTAGAACTCGCCGTTGCGCTTCACGAAGTACGGGACGCCCTGGAACTCGGGCGCCTGTTCCCAGCCCTGTGATTCGATCCGCCGGCGCTCCTCGGCGGTGACCGGCACCGCGTAGGAGCGGCAGCAGTCGCCGCACGAGTGGCAGTCCCAGTTCTGGAGCACGGGCAGCGAGCGGACTTGCATCGGTTGGCAGTCTGGTGTTTGGGGCGACCGGGCTACTTGGCGTTCTTGGCGTCGGGATTGAACGACTGGAAGAAGGTGCCCAGGTTCTCGTTGTCGGGTGTCAACTCGGGGCCTTCCACGGCGAGGTAGTACACGCGGCCCTTGATCACGAACACGCGCACGATCCGCACCGCGGTGCTGTCCGGAAACGTCAGCTCCCACTGCCGGTGCGGGCGGTTCTCACCGGGGACGACCGTTTCCTTGAGGTCCTTTGCTTTCGTGGCCCCCTTCAGGCCCTTGGCGGCCTCCTCGAACCACCGGTCGTCGGCGTTCACGAGGGGCGCCCTGGGGCTGTTCGCGACGATGAAGTAGGTGTAGGTTTTTACGTCCATCGTGCCCTCGATCCGGTGCGTCGCGCGCAGCCCGTCGGCCCACTCGATGCCCGCCAGCGGCTTCTCCCCACGGACAACTTCCGGCGGCGCCCCGGGGACCGGGAGCTTGATGTGGCAGTGGCCTTCGGTGCCCGGCACCTCGCACAGGACCCACGGCGCCGCGACGCTGAAGAACTTCTGGATCCGCTCCATCAGGGCCGGCTTCAGGAAGTACATACCGGCCGCCGCGAGGTACGAGAGGCACACCAGCATGAGCACGCCCTTGAGGCGCGTGGTTCCGGTCCAGTCGATGGTGTACACGACGCCCAGGCACAGCGCCGACGCCGCGACCGCCAGAGACACGGGCACCGCGAGCGACAGGGACGCGCTGAACCCGGTGACGAGCGGCCCGAGGAGCCACAGCAGCGGGATGCCAAACGGCATCAGCGCGAACCCGACCATCACCGAGAACGGCAGCCCGCCGGTGGCCGGCGTGCGCGGGTCGTGTTCGGGATCGTGCGGGGCGGTCGCGGTCGGCATGGCGCGCTTGGGCAGCACCTGCCGGGGGGGCGCGATGGGAACCACCGCGGCCGGGCGGGGGCCTTCGCCCGAGCGGGCGGAGCGGTTGCGAACCGGTTTGGCGCGCGCTGGGGGCGGGGCGCTCGGAGCGCGGGTCGGAAACGGGGCCGCGGGCGC
>DASWYH010000098.1:0-7160 GCA_036405095.1 Gemmata sp.
CTTCGTCGGCTCCTCCATCGCCCCGCCCTCCTCCAGCTGAACACGAACCCGGCGCAAACGACACGACCCCCGCAACTTGTGCGGGGGTCGTGTCGTTTGTGGTTCCCCGAGGACTTGAGGGCCCAGGGCTCCGCCCAAGGTGCTAAAGGTGCGGCCGGATCACCGACACCGCGCCCGTTTTCTCGACATCAGGTCTGCCGCGGGCGCGCAAAACAGCAAAATTCGGACCCCCTCTCCCGCACACAATTCTACTGTGGAGTGTCCCCGCAGATCGCACCACCCACCGGCCGACGCTGCGGCGAATGTCCGTCCGTTTCTTACACCCGCTCGCGACCGAAAACCGGTCCGAAGCAGCACTTGGGGTCCGAACATGCGCAGCTTGACGAAGAACGTGGTGAACTTCCTGAAGGCCGAAGACGGCCCGACCGCGGTCGAGTACGCGGTCATGCTGGCCCTGATCGTCGTGGTGTGCATCGCCGCCATCACCACCCTGGGCTCCAACGCCAACTCCACCTTCTCCTTCGTCGGCTCCTCCATCGCCCCGCCCTCCTCCAGCTGAGCCGGCTTGAGAGCCGCGGGCACCAGATGCCTGCGGCTCTCGGCGGGCGCTCGGTTCATACCATTACTTGGCCAGTTCGGCTTCGATCAGCTTGTCGAGTTCCGCATCGGTCAGCTCTTTTTCTTCGCTGTTCCACACGCGCTTGCCGTCCTTGCCGAAAAGAACCTGAAACGGGATGCCCCCGTCCAGCCCGAACCGCTTGGTGATCTTCTCTTCGTCGTCGCGATAGCCGAGGAGCACGAAGTTCGGGAACGCCGCCCCTTTGTCCTTCAGGAACTTGAGCACCTGGTCCTTGTCGTACTTGTCGTCCTTGCCCTTCGGGTCCATGCTCACGCTGACGCACACGAGTCCCTTTTCACTGTACTTCTTGTGCAGCCCCACGAAGTGCGGGAACTTCTTCACGCACGGCCCGCACCACGTGGCCCAGAAGTCCACGAGCACCACCTTCTTCTGGGCCGCAACGGCCTTCTCCAGCCCCTCGACCCGGACCTCGGTGAGGGTGACATCTTTCGCGGGCTCATCCGCGGCCCGGTTCGCACACGCTCCCAGCCCGAGGGCCAGCAGCACGCCCGTAGCAAGCATCATTCGGCGCATTGAAGTAATTCCTGAGTAGAGGAGTGGGAAACGTCACTTCGCCAACTCGGTCTCGATGAGCTTGTGCAGTTCGCTGTCGCTCAGATCGTCTTGTCCGCTGTCCCACACACGTTTCCCGTTCTTGTCGAACAGGGTCACGTATGGAATGCTGTTGCCCAGTCCGAAGCGCTCGCTGAGTTGCTCGTCGGTGCGGCCAGTGGCAACGAAGTTCGGAAACGTGGCCCCTTTTTTCTGAAGGAACTTCAGCACTTCGGCCCGGTCGTACCCGAGTTTGTCCCACCCGCCAACCTTGTCGAGGCACACGCTCACGCACACCAGCCCCTTGTCGGCGTACTTCTTGTGCGTGCTCACGAGGTGGGAGAACCGGGTGCGGCACGGACCGCACCACGTCGCCCAGAAGTCGATCAGCACCACTTTCCCTTTGCGCTCTTTCACCGCCGCCGAAAGTGCTTCGGCCGAAGCCTCAGTGACATCGACCGGAATTGCTGCCGCCGGGTCCGGCTCTGTGGACCGCGACTCGCAGCCGGCGCCGGCCGCGAGCGCCAGCAGAATTGCGGCAAGGAATGTGCGCATGAGAACAGCCCCCGAAGGCGTTGGAGAACCCACGACACCCGAAGGATACCGCCTCGCGGGCATGAACCTGACGGGTCATGCGGCCTATTCAGCGCGAGCACGTGCTGCTAAGATAGATAGAGTTGTCCGCGACGACCCGCGCACGCGGCGGTGTCGCTCCCCCCAGCCCCGAGCGCTGCAGAATGCCGACGCCGACCGCGATCATTCGCAACTTCTGCATCATCGCACACATCGACCACGGCAAGAGCACCTTGGCCGACCAGTTTTTGCTGAAAACGGGAGCGGTGTCCGAGCGCGACATCAAGGCCCAAACGCTCGACAGCATGGACCTCGAACGGGAGCGCGGGATCACCATCCGCATGCACCCGGTCACGGTGTACTACGAACTCAACGGCACCGAGTACGAGCTGAACCTGATCGACACCCCCGGGCACGTGGACTTCAACTACGAGGTCTCCCGCTCGCTCGCCGCGTGCGAAGGGGCCATCCTGCTAGCCGATGCGTTCCAGGGCGTGCAGGCGCAGACCGTTGCGAACGCGTTCCTCGCGATGGACGCCGGGCTCAAGATCATCCCCACCCTGAACAAGATCGACCTCCCCCACGCGCGCCCGGACTTCGTCATCGGCGAAATGGAACAGGCGCTGATGGTGGACCCCGAGGACGTGATGCGCGTCAGCGGGAAGACCGGCCAGGGCGTCGAAGACCTCCTCGCCGCCGTCATCGACCGGGTGCCGCCGCCCTCCGGTTCCCCCGAGGCGCCACTCAAGGCGCTGATCTACAACAGCCACTTCGACACTTATAAAGGGGTGGTCGTCTACATCCGCATGATCGACGGGGTGCTCAAGCCCGGCCAGCGCATCAAGCTCATGCGCACCGGGCGCGAGTACGCGATCACCGAGATGGGCCAGTTCCGGCCCGAACCGCAGAAGTGTGACGAACTGTCCGCCGGGCAGGTCGGGTTCTTCACCGCCAACATCAAGAACATTGAGTACGTCAACATCGGTGATACGGTCACCGACGCGGCGAACCCCACGGCGGAACCGCTCGCGGGGTACAAAGAGCCCAAGCCGATGGTCTACTCGGGGCTGTTCCCGGTGAACAACAACGAGTTCGAGGACCTCCGCGAGGCCCTCGGCAAGCTGAAGCTCAATGACAGCTCGTTCACGTTCCAGCCGGAAGTGTCGGACGGTTTGGGGTTCGGCTTCCGGTGCGGGTTCCTCGGGATGCTCCACCGCGAGATCATCCAGCAGCGGCTCGAACGGGACAGCGAGCTGAACCTCGTGCAGACCGCGCCCAACGTGACCTACGAGATCAAGAAGCGTGACGGCGAGGTGATTACCGTCCACGGCCCGCAGGAGGTGCCGGACGCGGGGCTGATCGAGGAGTTCCGCGAACCCATCGTGCGCATCAGCTTCCTGATCCCGGCTGGTAACATCGGCGACCTGATGGGCATGTGTACCGACCGCCGCGGGACGTTCGTCCGCACCGAGTACCTGAGCCAGCAGCGTGTCATCCTCGTTTATGAAATGCCGCTCGCGGAGGTCATTTACGACCTGTACGACAAGCTGAAGTCGGTCACGCACGGGTACGGCACGATGGATTACGAGGTGCTGGGGTTCCGCCCGGCGGACCTCGTCAAACTCGACATCCTGGTTCACGGGCAAAAGGTCGATGCCCTGTCGGTGATCGTTCACCGCACGGCGGCCGAGCGCCGCGGCCGGCAGGTGCTCAAGAAGCTCCGCGAGGAGATCGACCGGCACCTCTTCGAGGTGGCACTCCAGGCCGCGATCGGGGCGCGCGTGGTGGCCCGCGAGAACATCGCCGCGATGCGCAAGAACGTGACGGCCAAGTGCTACGGCGGCGACATCACGCGGAAGCGCAAGCTCTGGGCCAAGCAGGCCGAGGGCAAGAAGCGCATGAAACAGATCGGCCAAGTGGAGGTGCCCCAGGAGGCCTTCCTCGCGGTGCTCGAATCGGACGACTGAACGCGGTGTGGCGCGCTTCCGGTACACCGGTAGCTTTTTAACTGGCGTTTGCCCGAAGAGTGCTGCTAACTGTATCCGGGCAGCGGAAGTATACACCGTAATCACGGTCGCCCATGTCTGCCGATACCCCGCTTGTTGTGCGCGTCACTCCGACCTTCAACGAACTCCTGCGCTTCAACTGGTCGGTCGGGGTTCGGCGGATGCGGTTGCTCGCCCTGATCGCACTCTTCTGGACGGGTGTCGTGCTGTGCGTCCCGCTGATGGCCGTGGCGCAGCCGGAGCTCGTTCCAATGCCACAGGGTGCCCGGGCGATACCCTACGCCGTGCCAGTTTTGCTCCTCGTCATGGTTGTGTTCGTGTATGTCCCTCTCGCCACTTACATTGGACTGCGCAAGCAGTGGCGGACCGTCGAGCAACTCCGGGAGCCACGGACATACACGTTCACCGTTGCGGGGATGGAGGTGGTCGGGACCAGTTTCGCAGGGTTCACGGCTTGGTCGAACGTCAGCCGCGCGGAACGGTCAGGCGGATTGGTACTGCTTGCCATTGGCCCGCAGCAGTTTCACTTGGTTCCGGTCAGCGTATTTGATCGGCCAGAGGTCTGGGAGCAGTTCGCCCGGCTCGTTCGGGCGAACGTCAGCGATTGCCGGCTCTAGTCGCTGCCACGGAGCCCCTTTCGGAGCCCAAAGGCGGCGCACCGCAAACGGCCTTCTGACACTGACGGCGTCACCGGGTCACCGGCAACGGGCATAGCCACCTGGAACCAAGGCAAGGTCACGGCGCTCCCAATGATCGACACGCCGAGCACTCTTCCCGCCGCGCCAGCGCCCACCCCACAGCCGGAACCGCCCGCGCCGGTTCCCCCCCCGGCGCCCCCGCGGCTCATCAAGAACGTGTCCCCGCTACGGGCCGCGGTGATCCTCATGGGCGCGTTCACCGGGCTGTTCCTGGTGGTCCGCACCGCTGCGCTCGAACCGTTCGGCGTCCCCACGGGGAGCATGTCCCCGGCCCTCAGCGGCCACCACCGCGACGGGTTCTGCCCCCGGTGCGGGGCCACCGTGCGGGTCGGGCGCCCGAGTTCGGGCAGCGAACACGAGCACTTTCTCCGGGTGCTGTGCTGGAACTGCGACCACACGGTTTCGCTCGCGTCCGCGCGCGAACTCAGCGGCGACCGGCTCCTCGTGGACAAGAACATCTACGACCTGCGCCGCCCGCGCCGCTGGGAGATGGTCGTGTTCCGGTGCCCGAACCCGAAGCCGCCGGAGTTCGGCAAGCCCTACGTGAAGCGGCTCGTCGGGTTGCCCGGCGAGGTCATCACCATCGTTGACGGCGACGTGTTCGCGAACGGCGCGCTGGTGCGCAAGGACCTGGCGGAGGTGCGCGAAACCCTGATCCCGGTGTTCGACATGAACTTCGCGCCCAAACCCGACGGCTGGGGCGTCCGGTGGCTGGTCGACACCGCCGGCGACCCGCGGCTCCCCGCCGGGGCGGGGCCGAACCCGCGGAACGGGGCCACGATCGAGAACGGGGCGCTGGTTCTGGATGCGTCCGACGCCCCGCAATCGACCGCCGCCGTGAGCTACCGGCACTGGAACCTGGACACCCGCGAAGCGGAGCCCGTGCGGGTGTGGAACGCGTATAATGGCTACCCGATCCGCCGCGACCGGGAACCGGCGGTCCACGATTTTTATCTGTCGTGCGAGATCGAGGTAACGGCCGCGGTTGGCGCCCCTGGCGAGGCCGCGTTCGACTGCCGCCTGTCCGATGGGGCCGACACCGTGACCGCGGAAATCTCGGTTGGCCGGTCCGGTTCCGGGTGCGCCAAACTGATTCAGGAGGCGCGCGGGGGGCTGGGCAGCGCCGGCGGGTTCGCCCTCGCTGTCGGGCGCCGGTATCGGCTCGAATTCGCCTTCATCGACCGGCGGGTGGCGCTCGCCATCGACGGGCACACCGTGGTCCCGCCCGCGGACCTCGACCCGGTGAGCAAGCGTGACCCCGAGCCGCGCCCGGTGCGCCGGATCGCGGCTCGCGGGTGTCGCGCGGTGGTGCGCGACCTCAAGCTCTTTCGCGACATCCACTATACGATCGGCGAGGCGCGCGACCACGGGAACCGCCCGGCCGTGCTCGGCCCACACGAGTACTTCGTGCTCGGGGACAACACCCAGAGTTCGGAGGACAGCCGGAAATGGCCCGGCCCCGGCGTGCCAGAAGACGCCTTCATCGGTAAACCATTCTTGATTCACCAGCCGCTCCGGCTCAGCCGGGTGTCGGTCGGCGGGCGCGAACACGCGTTCCAGTCCCTCGACTGGTCCCGCCTGCGGTGGCTGCACTGACCCGCACCGCGGGCCGAAGCTCGGAACCCGAAGCACGAAATTCGGACGGCGGCGCAACGAACAACCCTCAACCCGGTGGCTCGAACCCGCCGGCCCGGCTGTTCCGGACCCTCGCCTTCGTATTTCGAACTCCCCCAAGGGGACTTATGACCGCGACCGCCAGCGCCTCCGAGGACACCAAGAAGCCGCACCGCGACCCGGCCCGCGAGGTCGTCGAGACCATCGTTTTCGTGGTCGTCCTGGTGCTGCTCCTGAAGCTGTTCGTGACCGAGGCGTTCGTCATCCCCACCGGGTCGATGGCCGAGACGCTCTACGGCTACCAGAAGATCATCAC
Source organism: Gemmata sp. (assembly GCA_036405095.1). Classification (GTDB taxonomy): domain Bacteria; phylum Planctomycetota; class Planctomycetia; order Gemmatales; family Gemmataceae; genus Gemmata. Next base: position 6,379 of record DASWYH010000098.1, read on the forward strand.
GTGCCCCAAGTGCGAGCACCTGTTCCCGGTGAACTCGCACAGCGAGGTCGAGGGCGACGGCCCGGACCTGCCCGGCGTCAAGAAGGTCAAGTCGCGGCTCGAAGACTACGTGTGCCCCAACTGCCGGCACCACGGGCTCATCTCCGACCTCCCGGAACCGCCCCCGAACAACAGCGGCGACCGCGTCCTGGTGCTCAAGCCGCTGTACCACCTGCGGCCCCCGGAGCGCGGCGACGTGGTCGTGTTCAAGTACCCCGAGCGCCCGCAGACCCTGCAACTGGCCCAGAACTACATCAAGCGCGCGATGGGGTTCGGGGGGGAAACGATCGCGATCCACCGCGGCGACCTGTACGTCACCACGTCGCTCTCGTACCCGGCCCCGGCCGAGGACCCGCTCGACTGGTGGCAGCCGAAGTTCCGGCACCGCAACAGCCCGCAGTCGGTGAGCCTCTTCGAGGCGTCCCGGCAGGCCGGGTTCACCCCGGCCGTGCCCGGCGGGTTCCGGATCGTGCGGAAAGAAGAGGGGCAGCTCCTCGCCGACCGGCGGATCGTGTGGGACAACGACCACCAGGCGGAAGACCTCGCCACCCTGACCCCGCCGCGCTGGTACGCGCCCGAGGCGGCCGACCAGTGGAACACCGACAACCCGCGGCGCCCGCAGGCGTTTGTTCACACGGGGAGCGGGTTCGACTGGATCCGCTACCGGCACTTCTCGCAGCAGTGGAAAGCGGGGAAAAACGGGCGCGGGGTCGAGCCGGACGCGGGCGCCGCCCTCAAAACCC
>DASWYH010000099.1:0-1531 GCA_036405095.1 Gemmata sp.
CAGGCTCACGCCGGTGTCAGGGTCCGCCGGGGACCGCTTCTTGAGGTCACGCACCCACGAGAGGAACCGATCGACCCAGGCCAACACGGTGAACTCCGCGCGCCCGATACGGGTGACCGAAAACGAGCCGCCCCACCGGTCGTTGACGAGCGGGGTCATGGGCGCTTCGGCCCACTCCGTTTCGCCCCCTTGCCGAAACAGCAGCACGCACTCGACCGCGTCGTGCCCGTCGGCGAACACGTCGGCCTCGACCGCGACGGACTCGCCGACGACCCGCTTGATCGGGAAGCGCCCGCCGTCGATGGCCGGTTCCACGGATTCGATCACGGCCCGGTTGCGGCCTGGTTCGGTTGGCATACGGCCTCGGCTCCTTTGTCGGGGGTCAGGGTCCGGTTTTCGTGTGTGTGGGCTCGACCGGGGGCCGGGTCAGCCGCACGTGCAGCTCGGTCAGGGCCTTGAACAGCGCGTCCGGGTCGGGGAACTTGTGCTCCCCGGCCGTGGGCGCGTCCGGCCCGATGCCGATCGCGAGCCCACCCGCCGCGAGTGCGGCGCTCATCCCTTCCTCGTCGTTGGGGGCGTCGCCGAAATAGATCGGGAACGGGGCGCTTCGCCCCGGCGTCCGCACCCGACCGAGAACGGCTTCCACCGCGCTACCCTTGTCCCAACCGTTGGCCGGGGTCACCTCAACGGCCGCGGACACCACACGGAACCGCAGCTCGGCGAACCGGTGCAGCACCTCACTCACCTCGATCCCCAGGCAGACACTCGCGAGCGGCGTCAGCTCGCGATAATGGACCGCGAGCGCGGTCGGTTTCCGCTCGACCCACGCGCCGGGGAACCGGCGGAGCGGTTCGAGCAACTGGCGGTGAGCGGCGTCAAACATCTCTCCGAACCGCAGGGCGTCCGGGTGCGTCAGGGAGGTTCCCAGCAAATCGAGTTCCATTCCCCCGCACCCGGCGAAATACACGCCCGGGATCGCGACCATGTTCCGCACATCCTCCAGCGCCCGACCGCTCACCACGGCGACGGACACGTCGGGCACCCGCGTGAAGGAGATGAGCAGTTCTCGGGTGTGTGCCGGTAATGCCGCGAGACTGGGGTGCCGCACGATGGGCGTCAGGGTTCCGTCGTAATCGAACAGGAAGACGATTTGGCGCCCGGCTTGATAGGCGCCAGTGGCTGCCTCGATCCAGTTCACGGAACTGTTCGCGCTGCTCATGAACAGGCTCAACACGGGAAGGAAAAGGCGCGCGCGGGCTCAGCCGCCGAGCGCCGGGACGACGCCCCGCCAGAACAGGAGGAAGCTGCCCACGCCAACGAAATAGAGGCCGGTCACGACCACGAACGGCCGCGCCCACCGCTTGGTGTCGTGCGCCTCATGGAAGGTGTGCCCCACGGCGACCCCGGCCGAACTCCCGAACCACATCGAGGAGCCGCCCACGCCCACACAGTACGTGAGCAGCCCCCATCCGAAGCCGCCGAGCGAGATCGCGATGGCGGTCAGCGGGATGTTGTCCAGCCACGCGCTTTT
>DASWYH010000100.1:0-4130 GCA_036405095.1 Gemmata sp.
GCGGGTTCCCCCGAGCCCCCTCCTGCCTCGCTTCCGTAGGTGCCGTGACACGTCGCACAGTGCTGTTTGAACAGCCTCTCCCCCTTCGCGGCTTTCGCCTTGTCGATCGCGAACGGGTACTTCGGCGGTTCAAGATTGGCGAGATACGCGGAGATGTCACGGAACGCCGGCTCGTGTTTCTCGAAGTCCTTCGGGCCGGTCAGCGGGTGCATCATGAACTGCATCAGCGTGCGCACGGAGCGCGAATCGGTCGCACCGGTGTAGTAGATGGTGCGCTTCTTCTTCATCAGCCACCAGGCGGGCACGTCCTCGCACAAGTCGTCGCGCAGGCCGAGTTCCTTGCGCGGGGCGCGCAGGCTCAGGTCCGGGTTGCGGAACCCGAGCAGGTACACCCCGAACCCGCCGGCCTCGGACGTGCCGCGGACGTTCGAGAACGTGAACGGGAGCTTCGGTGAGAGCCCTTCGGCTTTTGCGAGATCCTCGAAGAGCGTCTGAATGTCGAGTGCGCTGTTCCCGAGGCCGACGTAGCTCTTTCCGAAGATCGAGCCGCCGTGGCACAGCATGCAGTCGATGCCGATCCCGGTATTCAGGAGGAGGGAGGCTTTACGCAGCCCCATCGGCAGCCCGTCGTTCGGGTACGGTGCGGGGTGCAGCCCGTAGCGCTCCAGAACGGCCCGGTCGTAGTCCGCGGGCTTTTCGGCGACGCCCCAGTTGCGCCACGCATTGGGTAGCGCGAGCCGGGTCCAAAACCCGGGGATGAATGCGGTTTGTGTGAGCGCTTTGTAGCCCCGCTCCGCCGCCGCGGGTTCCGGCTCCTTGGCGAACGCCGGCGACGCAACAGCCACAACCACCAGCGCGACGGCGGACCGGGTCATCGTTTCGTCCTCGCTTCGTTCGGGCCCGTGAGGTGCCGAGGCATTTTATGCGGGGCGGCGGCCAGCACCAACCGCAACCCCCGCGCCCGGGGCACTCGCGAAAGTGACCCCGCGGGCGCAAGTTGGGGAACCGCCTGCGTCACTGAGGTGTCAGCCGGAACGAAAGCCCAACACCTCAGACGGAGCCCGCAAGTGATTCGCTCAACCCTTCTGGCCCTGGTCGCACCGGTCGCCATCGCGGCCACGCTGTTCAGCCCGGCGAAGGCGGAAGCCGCCAACCGGTTCGCGGTGGTCGGGATCGAGAACACCACGCAGCACACGGTTCGCCTGTCGCACAAGTGGGGCGACGGTCAGTGGCGCACCGACGTACTGAAGCCCGGCGAGCGCAAGTGGTTCTGGCACACTTACACGGTCGCCAACGAGAACAAATCGCCGCGGTTCCACGTCAAGTTCGACTCGGACCTGAAACCGGGCGAAGTGTTCACCATCAACTACGACTTGAAGAAGAACGCGGCCCCGGCACACGACTGGGAGAACGCCCACAAGTACGCCTTCAAGTACGACGGGAACAAGACCTTCATCGACCTGTACGAAAAGAAGTGACCGGGGGCGGAAATTGATCGGCCCAAAGCGGATCGGCCGAAGTGGAGCAACCGGAGGGGTTCCGGTGCCCCCTTCGGCCGATCCGCTTTGGGCCGCCGGGGCGGTCGGGCTTGCGATGTGGTTCCGCAACCTGATACAGTCTGCGCGGGGGAAGCTCATCATGCGTTGCATCGTTACCGGCGCGGCTGGGTTCATCGGGTCGCACCTGTGCGAGCGGTTGGTCGCCGACGGGCACGCGGTCACCGGCCTCGACTGTTTCACCGACTACTACCCGCGAGCGGTTAAAGAGCGCAACCTCGCGCACCTCGTTGGGAAGCCGCACTTCACCTTTCGGGAGCTCGATCTGTCCCAGGGGGTGCCCGCGGAGGTCGCGAGCGGCGCGGAGTGGGTGTTCCACCTCGCCGCGATGGCGGGCCTCACGCGGAGTTGGCTCGATTTCGACACCTACAACAAGCACAACCTCACCGCGACCCACCGCCTTTTGGAAGCGCTCAAAGGCTCGCCTTCTCTGAAGCGGCTGATCTACGCGAGCACCTCGTCGGTGTACGGCCGGTACGCGAGCGGCGACGAGGCGCTCCCGACGCGCCCGAGTTCGCCCTACGGCATCACGAAACTGGCCGCGGAACAACTGTGCCGCGTGTACGGCGACGAGTTCGGGGTGCCCTCCGTGGTGCTGCGCTACTTCAGCGTGTACGGCCCGCGGCAGCGCCCGGAGATGGGATACCACCTGTTCATCAACGCCATCCTCCAGGGGAAGCCGATCAAGCTGACCGGCGACGGGCTCCAGGTGCGCGGGAACACCTTCGTTGCGGACTGTGTGGAAGCGACGATCCGCGCGACGCAGGCAACCCCGGGTGAAACGTTCAACCTCGGTGGCGGCGAACTGGTGACGGTGCTGGAGGTGTTCAAGAGGCTCGAACGCATCATCGGCCGCCCCGCGATTATCGAGCGCCACCCGCCGCGGCCCGGCGACCAACTCGCCACGGGCGCCGATGTCACGAAGCTGTTCCGCCACCTGGGCTGGAAGCCCACCACCACCATCGACGACGGGTTGGCGAAACAGGTGGAGTGGCAGAAGTCGCTGCTGTGAGGAACGAACGCGCGCCGCCCGTGGGCCGCTCCTTCTCTGTTCCGAGGAGTACGGATGCTCGACACCTTGAACCGGCACCTGATGCACCCGTTTATGGCGTGGCGCGCGGGCAGCAAGCACCTCGCTCACTTGCGCGTGCTCCAGGACACGCAGTTCGACCCGCCGGACGTGGTCCGCGGGCGGCAACTCGCGGCCCTCAAGACCCAGCTTCAGCACGCGTGGGACACGGTGCCGTACTACCGCGCTACGTGGGCGCGGGCGGGCGTTCACCCCTCGGACGTGCGCGAGTTGAGCGACCTGGAAGCCTTCCCCGTCGTTACGAAAGCCGACATCCGGCGCCACAACCAGGCGCTGGTGTCGTCCGCTTACGACATCGCGCGGTGTCGCGTGAAGACGACCTCCGGCTCGACCGGCGTTCCCCTGACGATCTACTGCGACGAACCCGCGATGCAGTGGAAGACCGCCTGCACGATCCGCTCGGACGAGTGGAGCGGGTACCGCCTCGGGCAGCGCGTCGCGAAGGTGTGGGGCAACCCCGAGTACCGGCACTTCGGGTTCAAAGGGCGGCTCCGCAACCACTTCTTCGACCGCGCGATCTACCTCGACACGCTCAACCTCAACGACGAGCGCATTGCCGCCTTCGCGCGCTCCATCCGGCGGCACCGCCCGGGGCTGATTTTCGGGCACGCGCACTCGCTGTACCTGCTCGCGTGCGCGCTCAAGAAGCTCGGCGCGCTCGACGTGCGGCCCAACGGGATCATCTCCACCGCGATGATCCTCCACGACTGGCAGCGGGCCGCGATCGAGCACGTTTTTGGCTGCAAAGTTACGAACCGCTACGGGTGCGAGGAGGTCAGCCTCATCGCGAGCGAGTGCGAGGAGCACAACGGGTTGCACGTCAACGCGGACTCGCTCTACACCGAAGTGCCGGCCGACGGCAAGCTGCTCGTGACCGACCTCAGCAACCGGGCGATGCCGCTGATCCGCTACCAGGTGGGCGACGTGGTCGTGCAATCGAACCGCGTGTGCAAGTGCGGGCGCGGGCTGCCGCTCCTGGAGCGCGTCGAGGGCCGCGACGCGGACTACGTGCTCACGCCCGCCGGGAACCTCATTTCGGGGATCTCGCTGACCGAAAATTTCGCGGTGCTGATCCCCGGCACGGCCCAGGTACAGATCGTGCAGGAGTCCATCACGCAGTTGCGCATCCGGCTCGTCGCGGACGACGGGTTCGGTGACCTGAGCCGCCGGAAGATCGCCGACCTCGTGCGCGACACGTTCGGCGGCACCGTTTCGCACGAAGTCGAGCTGGTCCCCGCGATCCCGCAGGAGCCCAGCGGGAAGTACCGGTTCTGCATCTCCGATGTGGCCCGCGCCCGGATGCAGGAGCTGAGCGCGTGAGCGGAGAACCCCTCCCCCCAACCCCCTCCCTTCAGGGAGGGGGAGCGAAAGGCGACCTACCCCCCGGCCCCCTCCCCGAAGGGAAGGGGAGTTTCGCCGCAGCGCTGAGCCCATCGGGTTTGTGTCGCGCTTCCCAAGGGGTTTCTCTCCCCATCCCTGAAGGG
>DASWYH010000101.1:0-4246 GCA_036405095.1 Gemmata sp.
GCAGAGCCAGCTCAAGGGGATGGAGTTCCTCGAACCGGACAACAAGCTCCACGTGATGACCCACCACCACCGGGACCAGATCGGCGTCCTCGTCGGCGGGTTCCAGTCGGAGGAGGACGCGAAGAAGGCGCTGGTGAAGCTCAAGACGTGGCCGATCCCGAAGAACGAGGCGCTCGTCGATCGGAGCGCGATCGTGCAGCCCGGCGCCAACGGCAAAGCCGAGATCGTCCGGGCCGCGATCAACCCCTACGCGACCGCGTTCGTGGTGCCGAACCCGTCGATCGCGCGCGCGGCGAGCGCCCCGTCGAAGGCCATTGACCCGTTCATCGTGAAGCTCAATGACGGCCAGCCGTACAACCTGCTGAAGGCCACAAAGGGGTGGACCCTGGCGGTGAAGTCGTTCACCTCGCCGGTTGAGATCACCAACAAGGATTCCGACACGAGCCTGATGCGGAAGTTGGGGTTCAGCAAGGGCGCGGATGTGCTCGCGGCCGGGGCGGAGCAGGCCGAGGCGCTGGCGAAAGCGCTCCGCCAGATGAAAGGCCCGGCGGGCCTGGACGGGCGCGGCGGGCAGTCGCTCAACCTCGAAGCGTTCGTGCTGCACACCTACAACGCGAGCCTCGTAACGGTCGGCCAGTTCGACGGTCCGGACGACCCCGCGCTGCTCGCGACCAAGCGGCTGTTGGGGTCGATGAAGACCCACCTGAGTGAGGACCGGGCCGGCGCACGGCCGGTGATGAACGCCCCGCCGCTGTTCACCAACCTCGTTGCGATGCCGATCCCGAAGCCGTGACCCTGAACCGCGGCTCGTCATCCCGCTCCGCCTCAACGATCGTCGCCGTTGAGGCGGAGCGGGATGACGAGCGGCTCGTGGTCCACGTCGTCCCCGTGGCACCCGTGCGCGAACAGCGGAAGCGCCAGCAGCGCGAGCGCGACGAAGATCCAGAACGCCCGCGCAAAAGGAACGGGGCGCACCGCCGCGCCCGCCGCCCGGGAGCCACCCCGGCGGCCGGTCCCCGGCCGCCCCGCCCCGACCACCGGCCGCTGAAAAGGTGTCACTTCGTTCCCTTCCCCTTCAGGTGCGTATCGAGAAACGTCAGCGCCTGGTTGACGCTCTTGGTAAACGTGCGCCCGTTCCACCCGTGCCCCTCGGCGAACAGCGTGATCAGTTCCGAGGTCGCCCCGGCGTCCTGGAGCTTCTTGTGGAGCGCCTCCGAGTGGGTCACCGGCACCACCACGTCGAACGTCCCGTGGAACATCAGCACCGGCGGCGCGGACTTCGACGCGTAGGTCACCGGGGACGCCTTCTCGAAGACGGTCTTGTCGGTCTTCGCCTCCTTGCCGAACACCGGCACGAGGTACGCATCCCGGATGGCCTCGGTGTTGTACAGGCTCAGGTCCGTCGGGCCGAAGAAGTCCACCACGCACTGCACCCGCGAACTCTGGTCCCGGTGCCCGCCCGCGTCCCAGCCCTCGACCTTACCGGCGAGCCCGAGCAGCAGCGCGAGGTGCCCCCCGGCGGAGAACCCGGCCGCGGCGAACTTGTCCCGGTCGATGCCGTACTTCTTCGCGCCGGCCCGCAGGAACCGCACCGCGGCGCGCGCGTCCTGGATCTGCGCCGGGAACGGGTGCTTCGGCGCCAGCCGGTAACCGACCGACGCGACCACGTACCCCTTCGACGCGACCTCTTCGATGAGCGACGGCCCCCTCTCCCCGTCCTTGCCCTTCGCCCCGACCGACAGGTCCTTGCGGCTCCCGGCGACCCACGCGCCGCCGTGCAGCAGCACGATACACGGGTACGGGCCGCCCTCCTTCGGGGCCGAAATGTCGAGGAGCAGTTCCTGCTTGTCGATGGTGTCGTACACCACGTTCTTTTCGGTCGTCACCGCGAGCGCCGCGGCGGACGCGGTGGGGGCGTCCGCCGCTCGCGCCGGGGGGGCACCGGGGGCCAGCGCCAGCACGAGCAAACCGGCCGCGAGGGCCGAAAGAGATCGCGTCATCCCGTTCCTCCTCAAAGTTCGAGTGGGCGATTATTTTACACCGCCGGCCGGCGCCCCGGGGCCGGATTCCCGCGAGAGCCGAAATTGGCTTCCCGGGCCGCAATGAGCTAGAGTTCCGGGCACCCGTCGCCTTTACACATCGCCCAGATTAAGCCCGCATCATGAACCTGATCGTGAACTGCCCCGGCTGCGGGTTCCGCGGCCGGTTGCCGGACAATCTGCTCGGGCTGAAAACGGTCGTGTGCCCGAACTGTAACACCGCGGTGCCGGTCGCGGAGATGAAAGGCCGCGCCGCGCCGGCCCCGGACGACTCGTTCCCGATCTGGGTGGACGGCGAACCCGCGGCCCCGCCCGCGGGTCACGCGCCGCCGGCGGAGGCGCCGATCTACACCGGCGCTTACATGAAAGAAGAAGCGGCCCGGTTCGAGCAGTACGTCGCGGCGCGGCTGAGCGAGCTGCACAAGAAGCGGCACGAACTCGCCGAAGCCGAGTGCCGGTTCGAAGCGGTGACGATGCAGCGGAAGCAAGAGCTGCACCGCCAGCAAGGCGCGCTCACCGTCGCGACCGACGAACTGGCCCGGCGCGAACGGGAGCTGAGCGCGCGGGAAGCGGCCCTCGCCACCCGCGAAGCCGAGCTGACCGGGCGCGAGGCGCGGGTGTCCCGTTCCGACCAGCGGGCCGCGGACCTCGACCGCCGGGCCGCCGAACTGCGGGCCACGCTCGACCAGATCGAGGCGCGGCGCGCGGGGGCCGCCGAGGAGCGGGCCGCACTGGAGCGCCGGGCCGCCGAACTCGACCGCGCCGAACTCGCGCTGCACCGGCGCAGCGCCGAACTCGACGAACTGGACGAGCGGCTGAGGCTGGAACAAGAAGAGTGGGAGCACGCACGCGCGCGATGAGCCCCGGCACCGGACCGGCCACAAAAACGCACAGAGGGCACAAAAGGAAACCAGGAACCCGACCCGCACGAACGAACACACGAGACACGGCCCGGAGCCGCGGCGGACGGTTCGGGGACGACCGCCGCTGGCGCCGCAAGCGGGCCAGAGCCCCGTGCGCAACACAGGCGATGTGCGCGAAGTGCGAGCAACCGGCGCCCGAACTGCACGATAACTTCTGTGGAAGCCAATCACTTGCGGAGCCGCAGCCGTGACACCCACCGAAGCCGCACTCGATTCCGCCGGGAGCGACGCCCCCATCGTGTTCGAGATCTGGCGGTCCTTCCAGGCAAACAACTCGTGGGTCAGCGCGGGCAAGTTCCCGAGCCGGGCCGCCGCCCTCCGCGCGATCCCCAACCGGGGCCGGGCGCCGGGCTGGGTCGTGCTGCCGGTGTGGTCGCGCCGGTCGGTGCCGGACGCGGCCGAGTGAGCCGCCCTCACGGCTTCGGGGCGCGGATCGGCACCTCGCAAAAGGTGAGCGCGGCGATCCCGTTCGTGCCAACCAGCAACGTTTTTTGGCTCCACGCCGCGCTGTCGAGGTACGTCAGCGCCTTCGCGGTCGAGGGGCCGGCGAGTTTCAGCGTCACGACATTTCCGGCCGCGCTCCCAGAAACCACCTTCCCCTTCTGACCGTCCGGATAGAACTGACCCACCAGCGCATCGTCCCACTTGACGGGCTGATCGAAGCGCAGCGCGATTTCGTCCCGCTTCGCGCTCGTGAAATATACGCTCTTGAGGTCCGGCGGGGTGATCGAGGCCGCGGGCACTTTCCCGTAATGGTCGCGCTCGATCAGCGGGCCGATGAGCCGCGCGAACTCCGCGTACCCGGCCGCCGGGAAGTGACAGCCGCCGGGCGGGTCGATCCCCAGCGTGGACATGACGTGCAGGTTGGAAAATGCCGTCGGCAGGGTGCGCTGCACCTCGCGGAGCCGGTTGTCCGAGCCGTTGATACCCATCGCGCACGACCGCGGCCAGATCTGGAACACGTAGTAGTGCTGAACGTTCGGGTAATCGCGCTTCCACCCCGCCGCCAGCTCGATGAAATACGCCCGGTAGGTTTCCCACCCGTACCCGCCGGTGGGGCCGTCGGCGCCCTGGTCGTTCTCGCCCTGGTGCCACAGGATGCCGCGGATGCCGTGGGTGAGCTTCGCCTGCCGCACGCGCCACAACAGGCGCCCGTAAATTGTGGTCGTGTCTGCGGGGTCGAGGGCGTTGCGCTGGTGCTGGTCGATGCGCGTGCCCCCCACGGCACCGTTAATCAGGAAGATCGGCACCTTGTGGTTCTCGACGAGGCGCCGGCCCAGCTCC
>DASWYH010000102.1:0-4554 GCA_036405095.1 Gemmata sp.
GAAAGGCCTTGAAAAGCACTCCACCCCGTCCACCGTCCACCCCCGCACAACCGAGAACTCGACGGCCATGTCAGCCGAGCGGCGCGAATCAGATCGAGGGGGAGTTCGTCTCGGCCGAATTGGTTACGGTTCGAGAAACCACGTCGAGCCGGTGCCCGTGCTGAATGCCGTTCTGCTTGAAGCTTTGGTTCGGTTCCAGAAAGCGGTTTGAGGTCTCGTCCCACAAGAGCCACACGAGCCTGTTCCCCTCGGTATCGGTGTTCGCCAGGCGCAGCGCCGGTGTCAACTGCCGGATGAACTCGTCGGCCCGCATGTCGTGCGCGGTGGCGATGTTGTGGGGGGCGCCGCTGGGGTCGGTCAACTGGATCCGGACCTCGTTCGCGTTCACCGTGAGCGGCCGGACGAGCTGGAGCGAAATGAGTTGGAGCTGCTGTTCGGGCCGGACCCCGTTTTGTTCGAGGGTCCGGTTCGGTAGCAACTCCGTTCCACCGGGCGCGCTGCACAAGGCCCAGATGAGCGGGTAGCCCGCGACATCGGTTCGCACCAACTGGAGCGCCGGAATCAGTTCCCGGATGAAGTCATCGACGCGCATGTCGAGCGGGGCAACGACCCCGCGCGGGTTCCCGTCGGGGGCAATAACACTAATAACGGCTTGATTAATCAGGTTGATTACGGGCGCCGCTGGTGGGGACACCTGCGTACATTTTCGGATCGCCTCGGCGAATTCTCGGGCGGAGCCGTAGCGCTCGCCTTGTTGCTTGGCCAGCGCTTTCAGGCACAACTCGTCGAGCCGCCGATCGAGTGTGGTGCGCAGCTCGGACGGGCGCCGCGGGGCGTGGAACTGGTGGTGGCGCTTCAGGTCCGAAACCGCACAATTGAAGAGCCGTCTGCCGGTGAAGAACTCGAAGAGGATCACGCCGAGCGAGTAGATGTCCGTTTTGGCAGAAATATTGCCGAACGTCCCCCCCGGTTCCCATTGCTCCGGCGCCATGTACGGTGCGGCCCCGGCGACGAGGTTACCGAACGAGTTCGTGGCGTCGTCCCAGTACGCAATCCCGAAATCGGTCAACAGCAACTTGCGTTCGGTCGCATCGTACAGAACGTTTGCCGGCTTCAGGTCGCGGTGGAAGATCCCGCGCTTGTGGATCGCCTCCAGACCGTTGGCGAGTTGTTCGGCGTACTGGAGCGCCAGTTCCGGGCTCGGCGGCGCGTGCTCGATCAGGTCCTTCAGTGTTCTGGGGGTGTACCGCATCGCGATGTACGGCAACCCGTCCTGTACACCGACGCTGTAAACGGGGCAAACGTTCGGGTGGTGGATCTCGGCAATGGCCCGCGCCTCGCGCAGGAAGGCGCGGCGCTTCTCGTCCTGGGGCGGTTCCTTGGGCACCTTGATCGCCACGGACCGGCCCAGGTGCGTGTCGCGCCCGCGGAAGACGCGGCCGAACCCGCCTTCGCCCAGGAACTCCAGGACTTCGTAAGTGCCGAAGTGGGACGGGACACCGGCGGGCAACGGTCCGCGCGGCTCCGGGCTCGGGTCGCGTTCGCTCGGGTTGTCCCCCTGGGGGTGGGTTTCGTCGTTCACGGGCGCTCACCGTTTGAGGGTCGCCACATCGTAACCGAGCGGTACCGGCGGTGGAACAGTCCGGGTGCGCGTAATATGTACCCAAAATCGCCCTCGACTACCGGAGCGCCGATGCGAGTTCAGATCCTCACCGTTGAGTCGCAGCCGTTCGCGGAGAACTCCTACCTCGTGTGGCCGGACGGCACCCAGGAGGCGTTCGTGATCGACCCGGGGTTCGAGCCGGAGCTGATCGAAGAGGCGCTCGCGGAGCGCGGGTTGAACCTGGTCGCGATCGTCTGCACGCACGGGCACTGCGACCACATCGCCGGGAACGCCGCGCTGAAGAAGGCGCGCCCCGAGGTGCCCATCATCATCGGGGCCGGCGACGCCGAGATGCTGACCGACGCGAACAAGAACCTGAGCGGGCCGTTCGGGTTCGAGGTGCTCAGCCCGCCGGCGGATCGGGTCGTGAGCGAGGGCGAAGCGCTCACCGTCGCGGGCGTTTCGCTTGAGGTGTTTGAGGTGCCGGGCCACTCGCCGGGGCACGTCGTGTACGTGATCCGCGACACGCAACCGGTGACCGTGTTGGGGGGGGATGTGCTGTTCCGCGGGAGCGTGGGGCGCACCGACTTCCCCGGCGGGAGCTTTGAGCAACTGAAGGCCGGTATCCGCCGCGTGCTGTGGCCGCTCCCGGACAGCACGGTCGTGTACCCGGGGCACGGACCGGTCACGACCGTGGGCCACGAGAAGCGAACCAACCCCTTCGTTGCGGACTAATCTGCCCTCGGCCCCGGCCCGCTACCCCCGGCCCCGCTCCGGGACGAGACCGCAGAACCGAATCGGCTTTGCTCAGATGTTTGAGTCACACGACCCAGCAGGCGGCAACTCGGCACATTTCCGAGTTGCCGCCTGCCAACGTGGCCAGAGTCAAAGGTCACTTCGCTCCGGCGGTCGCGATGCCGGTCGGGGTGAGCGTCACCGTTGCGGTTTCGCCCGCCCGTACCACCACGGACTCGGTCACGCGCTCGGTGCGCCCGTCGCGCACCACTTCCGCCGTCAGTTCGTAACGGTAGGCAACGCCTGTTTGAAGTGCGGGGGTGCGGAACGTGCGCACCGCCCCGCTGCCGGCCGCGGGGGTCCCGTTGAACAGCAGCGTCGCGTCCGCGGGTAGCATCACCGACACCGTGCCTTCCGCGCCCTTCGGTTCCGGCTTGCCTTTCGGTTCCACTTGTTCCTTCGGCCCCGGTGTGGCGTTCGGCTCGGCCGCGGGGGGCGTTTCGAGCCCGCTCAGGTTCGCGTGCCCTTCGAGCGGATAGTTGTAATACCCGGCCGGGCCATGGTACGCGTAGCCCGCGTACCCGCCGCCGGCCATCCAGTTCGCGTACGGCCCGGCGGTGAAGTCATAGTAGGCGTACCACGGGTAGTACCACGCGTGCATGTACGTGTTCGTGTACCAGCCCGGCGGGTTCACCGAGGGCCACGTGACCGAGGTCGTGTGCGCCCGGCGCTGGTGGTGCTGCTGGGCACCCGCGCTGCCGGCCGACCACGCCAACCCGACCGCCACGAGCGCGGCCGCGAGCAAGAACCTGCGCATGAGAACCTCCGTGATGTCCGTTCGCGCTGGAATCGCGCGCCCCGACCCGATTGTGCGCCACATCTCCCCGCGTTCAACCAGGGCGCCCAAAGGTTACATCCTTCCGCGGTGCCGGACGTAGGGGTTAACACTCGGGCACCGATTGCGGTTAGCGCCGCGGGCGGATAAAACACCCGCACGGGCAGGTGGAACGAAGGGCAGAACTCCAATGACCACGATGGCAACGCGGCTCGCCGACATCCGGGACAAGGTCCACGCCGGAACGCGCCTCACCTTCGACGACGGGCTGTTTCTCGACCGGGAAGCGGACCTCTTCACGCTCGGCGAGCTCGCCAACTTTGTGCGCGAGAAGAAGAACGGGAACGTCACGTACTACAACGTGAACCAGCACCTGAACCCGACCAACGTGTGCGTTTATCGCTGCGCGTTCTGTTCGTTCCGGGCCGACCTGAAGGCACCGAACGGGTTCGTGATGACCGACGAGCAGATCCTTCAACGCGCCCGCGAGGCCAGCGAACAGGGGGCGACCGAGCTGCACATCGTCGGCGGGCTGCACCACCTGCTGCCCTACGAGTGGTACTTGAACATCATCGCGAGCATCCACCGCGCGTTCCCCGATCTGCACCTCAAAGCCTGGACCGCGGTCGAGTGGGACTGGTTCGAGCGGATCACCAAGCGCCCCACGCGGGAGCTGCTCGCGGAGATGCGGGGCGCCGGTTTGGGTTCGCTCCCCGGCGGCGGGGCGGAAATCTTTCACCCCGACGTGCGCTCCAAACTGTGTGACTACAAGGCCGACGCGGACCAGTGGCTGCGGGTCCACCGCGAGTGGCACGAACTCGGCGGCAGGTCGAACGCGACCATGCTTTACGGGCACATCGAAAAGCCCGAGCACCGGCTCGACCACATGATCCGGCTCCGCGAGTTACAAGACCTCACGGGGGGGTTCCAGACGTTCATCCCGCTCGCGTTTCACCCGACGAACAACCCGCTCGGCAAAGACATCCCCAAGCCCAGCGGGCTGACCGATCTCCGGGTGATGGCCCTGGCGCGGCTGGTGCTGGACAACTTCCCACACATCAAAGCGTACTGGCAGATGTTAACGGTGAAGGTGGCGCAGGTGGCGCAGAGCTACGGCGCCGACGACATCGACGGCACGGTGGTTCACGAAACGATCTACCACGCGGCCGGGAGCGACTCGCCGCAGGAACTCACCGTCCGCGACCTCCGCCGGTTGATCGAGGAAGCGGGCCGCACCCCGGTGGAACGTGACACGCTCTATAACGAAGTGGTGCGCGACAAGCCGGCGGAGAAGAAATGGGCGACCGGGCGCAAGCTCGTCCCGCTGAACTGACCGGATCGCGCGCGAGAACGGCGCCGGCCGGCGGGGCGCTCCCGCCGG
>DASWYH010000103.1:0-2066 GCA_036405095.1 Gemmata sp.
GCGTCCGCCACTCCCCCCCGGTGGCCTCGAAGCCGCCGTTGTATTCGAGCATCCCGGTGTCGGACGAGTGCGCGTGCGGGGTGCGGACGCACACGCACACCTGCCCCCGCGGCGCGGCCAACCGCGCCCGATACCGCACGACGAGCGCCGACTCGTCGGACACGGTGAACAGCCCGCGGGTCCACTGGTGGTTCGAGCGGATCTGAAACAGGATCGCGTGGTCGTAGTACGGATCGGGCCACAGCGCCGGGCGCACGACCGGCACGTCCCCCTCGGCATCGCGGCGCCCCACCTGCCAGCCACTCGGGAGCGGGTCTGCGAGGTTCCAGGCGAACTCATCCGCCGGCGGCCGAACCGGTTCCTGCCGCGTCGCCCCGTTGGCCCCCACCGTGAGCAACTGGCCGCCGGGCACAACCGCAAGCGGCTCACCACTCGGTGCGGCCACGCTCGCGCGCCCGCTGTGAACCTCCACCTCCGTGGACCGCTCGCCCTGCCCGAGCGTGACCACGGTGCCCCCGGCGGCAGCCAGGGTCACGAGCGCGGTCGTCAAGCGGACCCCGTCGGCCGCGTTCTCGACCGGGTGCAAGTTGGCGTTTGCGGTCCCCTGGTGGAGCCGCAACTCGCGCCCGCCCGCCCCGACGGTCAGCGCCGAATCGCCGAGCAGCGAGACGGTACTACCGTTCGGCAGGGTGAGCACCGCGAGCGCACCGACCCCCTGGGTCGAAACGGTCCCCCCGGTTGGCACCCGGCCCTGAGCCGGAACGTAGCGCCCGTCGGCCGTGCGCACCGTGACCGCACCCTGCACCACCGTGAGCCGCGCGCCGGACGCGCGCGTGCCCCACACCCACGCCCCAAAAGCGACCCCACCGACACCTGCAGCCAAACCCGCCCCCAACCCGAGCACCCGCCGCCGCGACCAGTTCCGGCCTCCGGTGCCGCCCGGCTTTCCCGAGTTCGGAGCGACCGCCGGCAGTTCCGCCACCGCGACCGCTTGAGCGCACAGGAACTGGAACCCGTCCCGCGCGGCCGGGTCGGTCGCGAGCAGGTGCGCCAATGCGGCGGCCTCATTCGGGCTGAGCGTGTTGTCCCAGTACCGAACGAACAGCTCCTCCAGACGAGCCCCCGGTGAATCGGTCATTGCCCCTCCCGAACGGGACCGCCGCCAACCGCTTCACCTACCAGCCGCCGTTCAACACACTCGCGCAGCCCGCGATGGAGCCGTGACAGGCTCTGATACACCGCATCGGCCGTTCGGCGGAGTTGCCGCGCAATGTCCACGGCCGGAAGCCCTTCACCGTACCGCAGTTGAAGCAGCCCGCGCGCCGACGGCGTCAGTTCCGCAAGGCACCGGTGCAGCGCCTCGACGCGATCCGACCACGACCCGCCGGCCGGGTCCGCTCCGGGCGATTCGAGCAGGTCCAGAACCTCGTCCGGCAGCGCGCGAATCTGGCGGCTCCGACACACATCAACGGCCCGGTGCCGTGCGGCCCGGAGCGCCCACGCGAGAAGGTGCCCGGTGTCCCGGAACTCGACCCGGTGCTCCAGCGCCGCGAGAACCACCTGCTGGAAAATGTCATCAGCCGTGTGGACGTCGCGCAAAACGGCCGCCGCGAGCGCGGTGATCCGCAACCGCTCGCGAAGGAGCACCTGAACCACGACATCCGATTCGAGAGTCATGCCGCGAGCCTCTCTGTATTCCACACGGCCGGCGCGGCTTGATCCTGACATCTCCGCGCTCATTTTTCCTTCACCCCCACCAAACACGAAGCCACGAAGCGCCCTCGGCAGTCCGCGTTGTGCAAAAAACCGCCCCGGCGGTACAATCCCGGAACGTCCCCAAGCACGGAGCTTCAGAGGTGAATTTTCGCGTCGGCAGCGGTCACGACACACACCGTCTCGCAGAGGGTCGCCCGCTGATCCTCGGCGGGGTCATCATCCCCCACACCAAAGGTCTCGTCGGGCACTCCGACGCGGACGCCGTTTTGCATGCGATCACGGACGCGCTCCTCGGGGCCGCCGGGCTCGGCGACATCGGTGATGCGTACCCGGATACCGACGCGAAATGG
>DASWYH010000104.1:0-6225 GCA_036405095.1 Gemmata sp.
CTTCGTCACCCACACCAGGTGCAGGTGGATCGAGAACACTGAATGCGGGCCGTGGCGATGGGAGTCCATGACCACGCCTTATACCTGCTAAAGCCGTCGCCTGAAAGGCGAGGGCTTCAACCCTCCCAGCAGAGGACAGTAAACGGGGCGCGTCTCGGGTGCAGGGGCTCCGGTTGCGGGATGCGCGAGGCGCGGGCGGCTCGGTTCGCGCACCATCGGCCCGGCCTCTGATTCGCCACCCCGGCGCCTTGACACCCGCCCGCACGTCCGGAACCACGCCGCTCGGCCCCGTCCCTTCGGCCCGCCCCGTAGCGCCCGGGCTCGTTTTCACCCCGCCCCTTCGGCCCGGCCGCGGTGCGTCACTTCGGCCCGACATTCGCGAACGGTTTCTCCTACCGCCACGCGCGGCGCCGGGTTACCATCATCAGCCCGCCCCCGTTTCACTCTGGTTTGCGGAACCCCAACATGACGCGCCTCTTGCCCGTCGTCGCGCTCCTGGCCCTTGCGATACCGGCCCCGCTCGCGGCTCAAGAGAAGAAGCCGGTGCGGCTCTTCGCCGAGGCCGAGGACTTCACCGTTACTTCGTCCGGTTGGAAGGTGCTCCCGTACCGCGACAATTACTACGCGGGTACGTTCGCGGTCACCTTCCTCTCCCGAATGGCGTGCCTCAGCGCGCCCGAAGAAATCGATCCCGGTAAGAAGGCCGTCGCCGAACAGACCGTCACCGTCCCCTACGACGACTCGTTCGAGGTGATGGTGCGGTACGAACAGCCCTTCCAGTTCGCGGCAGAATTCACGGTCGAAGTTGAGCAGAACGGAAAGGTGGTCGGGAGCTTCCCGTGCGGGCGCCTCACCGATCCCAAAATCTGGGCCTTCAACGGACACAAGCGGGTGCCGATGGAGCGCTACTCGTGGAGCGGCACCGATAACATCGTGTGGCAGCAACCCGGGAGCGTGAAACTCGCCGCCGGTGCGGCCAAGTTGCGCCTCATCGCGACCGCGCAAATGGACGGCGACAAACCCCGCGTGAACAGCGCGAAGCGCAACATTGATGTGGTTTGCCTCACCAACGACAAAGCCGGGTTGAAGGCCCAGGAAAAGGCCAGCTACCTGGAATGTGACGGCTGGCTCGTCCAGGACGGCGACGTGTTCGTTCGCTTCACGAACCCGAAGGATGCCCCCGGCCCCGTGGTCCCCGTGGTGGCCCCGTTCGACCAGGGGCAGCACTCGCCGTACTACGTTCACATCCGCGACTGGCCGACGCAACAGGTTCTCAAGAGCGGGCGCACGATCACGGAGGCGAAGTACACCAACGCCGGGCCGCGCTCCTCGAAGGTGAAACCCGAAGCGCTCGCGAAAGTGGTCGCGCTGCCGAAGGGCGATATCCCCGACAGCGAGTACCTCCAACCCGGCGACACCTCGGGGTGGGTGCCGCTCGGGCCGGCGCTCGATGCGCTGAACGACTCGCAGTGGTTCCCGCAGGTGAAATCGAAGGCCAAAACGGACGGCGTCTACCTGCGCATCGAGTTCGGCGTTCCCGACGGGAAGGGCGGCATCAAGGGCATCAAGGACGTGACCGTGAAGGGGCCGGCGCAGAACCTCTCCCCCGCGTGCTTCGACACCCCGGGGTGCGTGAACCCGAACCCGGACCTCCTGTCGGCCCGCATCAAACGGTACTGGAAGCCCGAGATCCGCACGCAGAAAGAGGTTCTTGATTACCTGAACGCCGAAGTGGCGAAGTTCCCCAAAGTGGGCAGCGCGCCGAAGCGGATGCCGTTTTACAACATCATGGGGTTCAGCGGCGCGCTGGGCGCGTTCCCGGAGGCGAAGCAACTCGCGCTCGCGCTCGGCGACAACACCGCGGTCAACGCGACCGGCAAGAAGCGCGAACTGGTGGCGCACTGGGGCGACCCGTCCGTCGAGTGGATCAAGAAACAAGAGGCGTCACGCAAGGGCGGGTTCGACGATCTCGCCATCGTGAGCTACGGCGACGAGATCCACCTCCCGGCGGTCCCGCTCAAGGACGACGAGTTCGCGGCGTGGCTCAAAGCGAAGGGCGTAACCGTTGAAGGGCCGGTGAAGTACACGACCGACAAGAAAGAGCCCCTTTATTACTACTCACAAATTGCGGCGAAGGAGAAGGGCGCAGTGAAGTACGCCGCGGGTACGGCGTACTACAAATCGAAGGGCGTTCTCACCGGCGCGAACTATTCCCCTCACGCGAACTACCTGGTCACGGAAGTTGACTACATCCGCCCGTTCAAACTGAAGGCGATGTCGATGCCGTGGACCGAGGACTACGCCTGGCAGATCGCCGAGTTCAGTCCGCAGGTGGTCGGTTACCTCGCCAGCGGCTTGCGCGCGGGCGCCAAATACGACAACCTGCCGATTCACATGTACGTGATGCCGCACTCGCCGGGACAGATCCCGACCGAGTTCCGCCAGAGCTTCTATGCCTCGATCGCGCACGGCGCGAAGATGATCAACTATTTCTGCGCGACCCCTTCAGCCGTCGGCGCCACCGAAAACTACGTTGACAGTTACGATCTCAAGATGTGGAAGGAGATCTACACCTGCACGCACGAGGCCGGCACCTTCGAGGACTACGTTCTTGACGGGACCGTGCGCCCGGCCAAAGTGGGGCTCCTGCTCTCCAGCACCGATGAGCTGATCACCGGGGTCAACAACTTCTCGCTCGCGATCCACAACAACGAGCGCAAGGCACTGTACTACGCGCTGCGGCACGCGCAGATCCCCGTTGACTTCCTCTCGGAAGACGATGTGATCGAGGGGCGCGCGAAAGATTACAAGTTGATCTACGTCACACAGCAGTATCTGCACTCGAAGTGCCTGGACGCGCTCCAGAAGTGGTGCGAAGCCGGGGGAACGGCCGTTGCGATGGCCGGCGGCGGCTACTGGAACGAGTTCCAGAAGGAGAACCCGGCGGCGGCCAAGTTCTACGGGGCCACGGGCAGCAAGATCAACACCGACCCCAATCTCGTGTCGAAGTACCTACTGAAGGACAACGTCCCGTTCTTGTCGAAACACGACCTCCCGCAGTACGAACCGCTCGACACGGTTCAGTGGCACATCGGGGGGCTGCCGAAGAAGGACCCGGACCCGAACCCGAACCCGAACCACGTGTTCAACGTGCCGGTGATCGTGTGGAAGCAACCGCTCACGGTCACGGACGGCACGATGATCGGCAAGTTCAAGGACGGGGCGCCGGCGGTGGTGATGAAGGCGCACGGGAAAGGGCGCTCAATCCTGTTCGGCTTCCTTCCCGGGCAGGCGTACCTGAAAAGCGCGCTCCCGGTGCGCCCGGTCGATCGCGGCGCGACCGCTGAGAGCTTCTCGCACTTCCTCCCCACGGGGATGCGTTTGCACCTGCTCCCGCGTCTGACCGACGACTTCTTGGGGTCCAACGCCCGCGACGCGAAGCCCGTGGTGACCACCGACGGGCTGGTCGAAACGACCTGCATCGACACGCCCGCGAAGGGCGGCGCGCCGGCGCGGGTGGCGATCCCGCTCATCAACTGGGCCGGTGCGGAGGCCAGTTCCCTCACCGTCACGATTCGCGGGCTCGACAAGGTGAGCAAGGTGCGGAGCGTGGAGCGCGGCGACCTGAAGTACACCCCGGTGAAGGGCGGCATCCAGATCACGATGCCGCTGAACGTTGCGGACATGTTGCTGATTGATAAGTGAGTCCGGCTCCCGTAATTCTTCATTCACCACCACCAATCACACCGACCCATTACAATGGGTCGGTGTGGTGCCCTGCCCTCGGCCACAACCCACCATACACCTATGCGAACCGCTCTTTCCCTCTTTGCCGTTACGTTTTTTGTGCCCCCTTGCGGGGCACAGCCCCAAAAGGCACCCAAGGCACCGTTCCCCTATGCAATGGGAACGGCATACCACATCCTCCCGGGCACACACACGGACGAATCGGGATACTTCTCCCTGTGTGAGGGCAAAGACGGCAAGATCTACGTTGGCACCGCGGCCTACGGGTTCAACGCGTACCTCATCGAGTTCGATCCCAAAACGAGCAAGCAGCGCATCGTTGTTGATGTGAATCAGGTGTGCGGGTTGCCGACACCCAAGACACCGACTTATGCCGCGCAGTCGAAGATTCACACGCGGAACTATGTGGCGCCGTCCGGCAAAATATACGTCGGGAGCAAACAAGGGTATCGGCGCGGAAAAGATGACACTGCCGACTATCCCGGCGGCTACGTCATGGTGTACGACCCCGAAACCGGCAAAACCGAGAACCTGGGAATGCCGTTCAAGGGTGAGGGGGTGAACGACGTCACCGCCGACGAGAAATCCGGCCTGGCATACGTTGTGACCTGCGAAGACCATCACTGGATGGTCCTCGATCTGAAAACGAAGAAGTACCGCGAGCCGGACCCCAAACTGCGCGTGACGCCGTATGCGCAAACGCTGGTTGATAGCAAGTGCCGGGCGGTGGTGCTCACCCGAGACTTCAAGCTGGCGCGGTTCGATCCCGCAACGGATAAGCTCGAAATCTTGGAACTGGCATCGGGCGGCAAGTCCGTTGGTGCGGCCGACGACAAACTCGGCCCGGCGTGCTGGGCGCTCACCGCCAACGCCAAGAGCGCGTACCTGGTGCGCATGTCGGACTCGCGCTTGTTCCGGCTCGACTTGGCGGCTAACGGCGCGAAGGTTCCGGTTGCGGACCTGGGGCGATTCATCGAAGGAAAGGGGTTCGACTCGCGCGGGTCGCTGATCGTCGGTACGGACGGCAAGGTCCACGCGCTGATGCGCGTCGATAACGATACGAAGTTCGGGAGCGGTTACTTACACCACCTCGTGACCTACTCCCCGGCAACAAACGCAATGAGCGACCGAGGGGTTCTGGGCGTCAAGAACCCCAATTGGTTCGACTTCGCCCCCGGCAAGGACGGGAAACCGAAGCCCTGGAGCCACGGGTTCCACAAGCTCCCCGATGGCACGTACACGCCCCTTCACGCGCACATGGCACTCGTGCAGGCGCGCGACGGTACGTTCTACGCCACGGTGATCTACCCGTTCACGCTACTGAAAATCGAGCCCAAGGATCTGAAGTAGCGGCCACCGGTGTTCAACCCCTGGGGCGCCCTCGCGCTTCCTCGTTGCGGGGGTCCCGATGCCGCCGCCACGGGAGACGCGCGCCGGGCGCCTTCTGTTCGTTGCTTGATTAGCTCGTTGCCTTCTGCGTATTTGGACCGATGCAGAAAACATGCTGAGGTGCAAACCCGCAGGGCCTCTGAGCGGAGATGATGCACGCCGGGCGCGGCGTTCACAGCGGCCGAGCACCGCCCGCCACTTGGTGGAGGAACGCTTCGACCGCCGGGAACATCCGGTCCGGTGCCCACACCTGGGCGCGCTCCAGCGCCGCCGCCCGGTGCGCGGCGCGAAACGTCTCGTCGTCCCACAGGCGCTCGATGGTGCCCACCCAGTACGCAACCTCTGCGGCCGCCGGCACCTCGGCCCGGTGCTCGGGACGGGTGTACCGCTCGGGCACCTCGAACAGCACCCCGGCCCCGCCCAGCGTCTCCGGCAGCGGCCCGCGCCGGGTCGCCAGCACCGGCAACCCGTTCCCCAGCGCCTCCGCCGCGACCCGCCCGAACGTCTCCTCGCACAGCGACGGCACCAGTACCATGCGAGATCGGGCGTAGAACTCCGCGGGCCGCGGGTCGAGTGCATCCCGCTCAGGTTGCGCGCCGCGGGCAGGTCCAGCCCGAGCCGGTGCCGCCCCCCCGCGCGCCCGCGCCCCTCGACCACCAGGAACCGCACCTCCGGGTGCCGTTGGGACAGTTCGGCCGCGATCCGAGCGACCCACGCCGCCCCCTTCGCCGGGACCGGGTTCACGAACGTCACGAACTCGCCGGTGCTGTGCGCGCCCACCGTGCGGGTTCGGTCCCGGGGCCACGGCACCGCTTCGGCACTCACCCCGAGCCGCTCCCGGTACGCGGCCCGCGCGAACCCCGACGGCACCCACAGGGCGTCGGCGGCGCGGAGCAGCGCGGGGGCGCGGGAGCCCAGGTTGTGCAGGCAGAACAGCACCTTGGCCCCGCGCCGCCGCACCCGCGCGAGCAGGTGCGGGCCGACCGGTTCCCCGCCGTAGGTGAGCACCACACCGGGGCCGAACTGGTGGCACGCGCGTGACACCAGTTCGGCCCCCTGGGACTGGGTCGGCGGCCGTTCGCAGAGCGG
>DASWYH010000105.1:0-8117 GCA_036405095.1 Gemmata sp.
CCGGCAGTCCTTTAAGTAAGGGAACCCGTGGTGACTGTAAGGTCCGCTGATCCGCTCGCCCTGTTGGCCGACGCCGGGAACGAAATGAGCCAAACGCTGCTGATCGTCGGATTGGTGGCGATCCCGGTGCTGGTGGCGATCAACGGGTTCTTCGTGGCGGCCGAGTTCGCGCTCGTGGCGGTGCGCAAGACCCGCGTCGAAGAACTCGTGAGCCAGGGGAAGAACGGGGCCGCCGGGTTGCTCGCGGCGGTCACCGATCTGAACCGGAGCGTGGCCGCGTGCCAGCTCGGCATCACCGTCGCGAGCCTCGCGCTCGGGTTCGTCAGCGAGCCCGCGATTCACGGGCTGATTCACCCGCTGATGGCCGACCTGCCGGCCGAGTGGGGCCGGGTGCTGTCGATCGCGCTGACGCTGTCCCTGATCACCTACATGCACGTCGTGTTCGGGGAGCAGATGCCGAAACTGGCCGCGCTCCAGGCGAGCGAAGGGGTGGGGCTGTGGGTGGCCCGGCCCGTGTACCTGTTCGGCCGGGTCACCTCCCCGGTGATCCAGCTCATGAACGGGTCCAGCGGGTGGTTCCTGCGCCGGCTCGGCTACCACGGCGACAGCGAGGAGGGCGAAGTTCACACCGTGAACGAGCTGCGCCTGCTGGTGGAGGACAGCGAGGAGGCCGGCGAGATCGACGCCGACGCCGCCGACATGGTGCGGGGCGTGTTCGCGCTGGCCGACAAGGTGGTGCGCGACTGCATGGTTCCGGCCGAGAAGATGGCCGCGCTCGACGTCACCACGCCGCCGGAGCGGGTGCTGGAGATCGTGCGCCTCGGGGCGCACACGCGGCTGCCCGTGTACGACGGCACCCCGGACAAGATCGTCGGCATCGTGAACACGAAGGACCTGTTCTTCCTCTTCAGCACGTCGGGCGCGGTGGTGCTCGAAGACGCGCTCTACCCGGCGACGTTCCTCGACCCGGAGGAGTCGGTTTCCAACGCCTTCCGCCTGTTTCGCAAGTCGCACCGGCCGATGGCGATTGTGCGCGACGAGTCCGGGCAGGTACACGGCCTCATCACCCTCGAAGACGTGCTCGAAGAGATCGTTGGCGACATCGAGGACGAGCACGACGTTTACGTCCCGAAGCTGAAACTGGCGCGCCGCCGGGCCGGGCTCGGGAGCCCGGACAAAAGCAGCCTGGGGCGCTCGGGAACGCACCCGGCGACGAAAGGGCGCCCGCCCGAATCGGGGGAGCGGCCCTCGGGAAGTTAGGGTCGGAGCCGTGGCGCGGGCTCCGCGAGGCACACGGTGCCGCGACCTGTGGCCGCCTCAATCGTCGTCATCGTCGCCGTCGTGACCCTTCTTCGCGTCCTTGAGCGGCACGAAGAACGCCGCCCGCACCGGGGGCGGCATCGGGCTGCGCGGACCCTTCACCGCTTTCCAGATGACCTCGCTGAACAGCAGATCGTCCAGGGTGTCCTCTTTGGCGAGGTTCTGCTTTTCCATCCACGCGGCCCCGAACCCGCCCGGCTTGTTCCTCTCGTTCAGGTCCACCTTCGGGGCTTCGTGGGTGTAGCCGGTGAGGTCCGGTTTTGCGGTGAACGATGCGTACATCGGGCACGCGGCCTTGTCGAACTGGCTCATCGGCTGGAGCCCCAGAATCAGTTCCATCGTCCGCAACACGCTGGTGGTTGAGTAGAGCGTGCTGTCCACGAACTTGCGCTTCGTGTACGGCGAAATGACCAGCGCCACCGAGCGGTGCGCGTCCACATGGTCGGGGCCGTTCTGGGTGTCGTCCTCGATCACGAAGATGGCGGTTTCCTTCCAGAACTTGCTTTTCGTGACGGCTTCAACCACCATCCCAAGCGCGAGGTCATTGTCCGCGACCATCGCGGTGACCGTGGGCGCGCCCACCTTCGTCCCGGCGGTGTGGTCGTTGGGCAGGCGGAGCACCTGCATCTGGGGCATGGTGCCCGCGGCCTCGAACCGCTTCAGCTCGGCGCTGAAGCGCTCGGCCCGCTTCACGTCGGTGTACTCCAGGTCGTACCCGCGGAACTGCGGGTCGATCTTGCCGGCCAGCGCGGGGACCGCGGGCGTGCCGTCCTCGAACCCGCCGCCGGGCTTCTTCTTCCCGTTGTTGACCCACTCGCCGTAGGTCCGGTAGCTCACCTTCGCTTCTGCGCACTTGTCCCATAGGTAGCCGCCGCTGGGCCGCGCGATGGGGTCTTTCGCACCCTCGCTCGGGTAGCCGAAGATCTTCCCGCCGCGGTAGCTGAGCGGCCAGATCTTCTCCACGAAGTCGGTCGCGTAGGCGCCCATCGTCCACTCGTGCCCGTCGGCGGACACCTCGCCATCGACGTACAGGTTGTCGAGCAGCACGAACTGCCGGGCGAGTTTGTGGTGATTGGGGGTGACGCTTTCGGGGAACAGGCACAGTTCGGGCTCGCCGTTCCCGATGGGGGTCGGCCCGCTCGCGAGGTCGCCGAAGATCTGATCGTAGGTGCGGTTCTCCTTCACGATGTAGATGCAGTACTTGATGGGCGACGGCGCGCCCGGCTTGTCCGGATCGGGAATCGGGTTGTCGGCCCCCCGCCCCTCGGCGCGTGCGGAACCGCCGGCGCGGAGCGGGCTGCACGCATAGGCGGTCTTACTGTGCGCGGCCATCTGTTCGGGGGTGGGAACCCGCATCACCGTGAGCGTGCCCTTGAGCAACTGGCCGATGTACTCGTTGAGCGTGCGCGCTTGCGGAACCAAGGGGTTCGGGCCGTTGCGGTTCGGCTTCGAGGACATCCCTTTGCCGTTCGCAATGTAGAGCTGCTTGTCGGCCGGGTTGTAGCGCACGCTGGTCGGATACCAGCCCGTGGGGATGAACCCGAGCGACACCGCTTTGGCGCGGTCCGTGACCGTGAACACGCTGAGGTTGTTCGCGTCGGCGTTGGCAACGAACAGCAGCTCGCCATCGGGGGTCATGGTGAGGCTGTTGGGCGTGTTCCCGTTCGGCGCGTTCGGGTAGAGCGCGCAGTTGATCGTTTGCAGGCCCTTGCCGGTCGCCGGGTCGATCACGCTGACCTTCGTGGAGTTCGCACACGCGACGTACAGCGCGTCGCCCTTCGGCGAGAGGAGCATTTCGGTCGGGTGCTCGGCGGTGGGCCACGTCGCGACGACCGCGTTCGTTTCGAGATCGATGACCGCGACCCCGGCGCGTGCCCACAGGGACACGAAGCACCGCTTCCCGCCCGGTTCGACGAGGCACGTGTACGGGTACACCTGCGGGTCTTTGTCCCGGGGCTCTTCGTCCTGCGCTTTCGCTTTCTCCTTTTCCTCTTTGCGCCCGTCCGGCGGGGACGGCGGTTCGCCCTTTGCCTCCTTGCCTTCCTTCTTGGCCGGCGGGGGCAACAGCCCGATGACCTTCTTGTTGTCGGGGTTCACGAGCGGCACGCGCACCACCGCATCGGCCCACGGGACCGCGGCGAACAGGTCCTTACCGGTGGGGGCGAAGGCCAGCCCGCCCACCACGCCCTTTTTCTTGGGCACGCTCACGTCGAGCGCCTTGCCCTTGGTCAGATAGCCCTTGTCGAAGTCGAACACGTGAACGGTTTCGTCCTCGCCGCCGCTCGCGAATATTTGCTTCCCGTCGGGGCTCCAGGTGAGGCCGTAGAACGCCTGATGAATTTGCACGCGCGAAAGTACGCGGGTGCGCTCGGGGTTCAGATCGACGATGACGATCTCGTGCGGCCCGTACCCGGCGCACAGCACCCCGGCGAACTCGCCGGTGGGGTGAATGGCGATGTTGACGGGGAAGTCGCCGGTTTCGATGTGCCGCCCGGCGGGCTTCAGGGACCACTGGTTGGGGAGCTGCACGGACCCGTCTTTGCGCAGGCCCGGCAGCACGCGCTCGAACGGTTTGGAGGCCACTTGCGGTTCGCCTTTGGCCGGCGGCTGGGCCGGGGCGGCAAAAGCGAACAGCCCGACGCCGGCCGCAAGAAGCAGCCCGGCCGCCCACAGCGATTGCGTGCGCATCGTTTCGTCCCGTGGAAGAGTGCGGACAAGGCGGTTATTGTGCGAAGTCCCGGCGGGCGCGGCGCGAAGATGGCGCGAAGCCCGTCGGCTTACCGCGCGCCGGTTCGTGGTTCACATTAAAGGGTACCACCGGGCCGAGCGGTTCGCCGGCTCGTTTTATCGGGCCGTCACCCTGCCGCCCGGGGCCGACGCCGACAAGGTGAGCGCCACCAGCGCGAACGGGGTCGTCACCATCACGGTCCCCAAGAAGGTCGCGGCCCAGCCCAAGAAGATCACCGTCGCTCCGAAGGGGTGACGCCCCGGTCCGGGACGGGCCGTGGGCCCCGAACCGGGTTTCCCTTTCCGTCTCGCGCCAAAAGGAGAAAACCTCCGGGGCGAGGGGCCGAGTTTCTACCTCAAGCGGCTCGCCCAACGCGCCGCCCAGCCGGTCCCCGATGTGGCCGAATCGTGCAACGAAACCACGGCGCCGCACGCGCGAGGCGGCGAGCCGTGCCCACCCCCAAAACCGCAGGTGCCCCGATGTCAGCGAATCACATCCAGACTGCGAACTGTTGTCACCCGGCCCCGGTGCCGTGCGGTGTGCTGCTGGTCGACGACGAGGCGGCCCGGGGCTGCTCCGCTTCGGTCTGGAGCGGCACGGGTTCCGGGTGTGGGACGCGGCCGACGGGGCGCGGGCGGCCGATTTGTACCGCGGGTACGCCCCGGAGATCGCGGTCGTACTCCTCGGCGCCCGCACGCCGCGGCTCGACGGCCCGCAGACCCTGGCCGCCCTGAAGCGGCACACCCCCGGCGTCCCGGTGTGCTTCATGAGCGGCGCCCTCGGGGAACACGCTCCCGGCGAGTTGCTCCGGCTCGGCGCACGACACCTGTTCCCCAAGCCGCTCCTGATGAGCGAACTGGCCGAAGGGCCCCACGAGATCGTGGCGACCTGGCGCGCCCGCTTCGCAACCCGCCGAGGCGTGCGCCGCCTGAGCCGCACCGGGCGGCCTCAGTGGCGGACCAGCGCCAGCACGATTTCGAACGCGATCAGGCCGATGACGACGACCTCCAGGAACTCGGTCCGGTAGGCGGCCGCCTGGTCCGAAATCACCCGGTAAACGCCTTCGGCGACCTCCAGCTTGCGGCGGATGCTCTCCTCCCACTCCCCGAGGTGGAAGCGCGCGGCCAGTAGCCCGTAGACGCGCGACAGGTACTGGTCGCCGACCAGTTTCAACACGTTCCCGGTGCGCTCGAACAGGTCGGTGGCTTCGACCTTGATGTCCCCAAGAGCCCGAAGGGACCGGTCGTACCGGCGCCAGAAGCGGAGCCGCGACCGGTTCTCCTCCTGCACCCGGCGGTAAGCGGACCCCATGTTGTCGTCGATGTGCCGGTACTCGAGCAGTTGCACGTTGGCGAACTCGATCACCCGCAGGGTCTCGTTGCACCCCGGGTCGGAGTCGAACAGGACGGCGGCCGCCCAGTCCGGCACGAACAGGTCGTTGGGGGCGTAACTGATGTTCAGGCGCAGCGCCTCCGCGACCTCCTCGTCGCTCAGCGGCTCCGTTTCCAGCCGCACCAACCCCGCGAGCCAGGGCCCGCGGTCCGCGCCGGGACCGAGGGGCGGCATCTGGAAGACGAAGTACTCTTCACCGAGGTCGTCCCGCCAGAGCGGGGCGCGGATGGCCGGCCGCAATTCGGCAAACAGCGGGGCCAGCGCGGCGCGGGCCGCCGCCACGACCGGTGCCGGGTCGGCGAGCCGGGCCGCCAGTTGCCGCAGTTGCGGCCGGGGCATCCGGAACGGGATCTGGAACGCGACGCTCACGGCAGCGAAGTCGAACACGGTCACCTCGCACTCGGCGGGCGGGGCGCCCTGGGTGGGCAGGGCGAGATCAACCGGAGCGAGGGAGAAGCGAAGCGGGGGCGGGCGGTACGCGATCGACGAGGGCGTGCGCGGGCGCCGCGGCAGGGCCCGGTCCTCGGCCGGTACCAGTTGCCGCGCGCGATCCAGGTCCACTTCGTCGCCCCAGTCAAAGGCGACAAAA
The DNA here is from genome assembly GCA_036405095.1 of Gemmata sp. Taxonomy (GTDB): domain Bacteria; phylum Planctomycetota; class Planctomycetia; order Gemmatales; family Gemmataceae; genus Gemmata. The sequence goes on from DASWYH010000105.1 coordinate 6,030, forward strand.
GCGTGGAGCGTTCCCGTTACGACTGGCTCATCGGTTGGTGCGGGTGGCGGCATGTGATCCACTATACGGGCGCCGGGAACCCAACAGCCGACGCGGCCGGGCTCGGTGACCCGCAAACCGTTGGACGCGGCTCTCGCTGCGGCGGCGCGGTCCCGTCTGCTACAATCCCGGTATGGCAACCAACACCATTCCCCTCGCCGACATGCCCTTTGAGGCCGCTGCGTTTGCGGCACGGGCGCACCGGCACGGGCTGCGGAAAGACAACCAGACGCCCTACGTCAGCCACGTCTTCCGCGTGTGCCTCGTGGTGCGCCACACGTTCGGCTTCGACGACCCGCGGGTGCTCGCCGCCGCGCTCCTGCACGACACCATCGAAGACACCACCACCGACGCCGACGACATCACCGAACGGTTCGGCCCGGACGTGGCGCGGTGGGTCGCCGCGCTCACCAAGGACATGCGCCTCCCGCACGACGAGCGCGAGGCCGCCTACGCCAAGGCCCTCGCGGGCGCCGACTGGCAGGTGAAGGCGCTCAAACTCGCGGACCTGTACGACAACATCGGCGACTCCCGATCGTTCTCACCCGCCGGGCGCCGCAAAACGGCCGCGAAGGCGCACTTCTACTTGGGCGCCATCCGGCAGGGGCTCCCGGACACCGTGCGCCCCGCTCTCGCGCTGGTGGAGCAGCGGCTCGCGGACCTCGAAGCCGGTCTAACGTCGTGATATTCCACCCCCGGCGCGGCATTGCGCGTTTGGCAGCGGCGCGCGGATCGGAATAATAGCGGTATCGCACCAGTCCGATTCCGCTGGAGGCTCCTGATGTTGCTCCGCTGCCTCGTTCCGACCGCGCTCGCGGTGGTCGCGTGCCTGTCGTTCACCGCGCCCGCCGCCGCGTGCCCGGGGTGCGGTCCGCCCTCGGGCCAGACGCTCACCAACGAAGTCGCGCAGGCCGATTTCATCCTCTACGGCACCCTCGGCAACGCGAAGCCCGATCCGAAAGAGCCCGGCTCCTCGAAGGGCACCACCGAGATGGTGATCGACGACGTGGTGAAGGCCCACGCGCTCGTGAAAGACAAGAAGGTGTTCACCATCCCGCGGTTCGTGCCGCCGGACGCCAAACCGTCCAAGTACCTCGTGTTCTTCAACGTCGTCAACGGCGACGTGGACCCGTACCGCGGCGTGGTGGTCGGCACCGACAGCAAGCTCCCCGACTACGTGAAGGGCGCGCTCGCGGTGAAGCAGAAGGACATCGTGACCCGGCTCCGGTACTTCTTCAACTACCTCGAATCGCCGGAAATCGAGGTCAGCGCCGATGCGTACAACGAGTTCGCGGTGGCCGAGTACAAGGAGGTGGCCGAACTCGCGCCGACGCTCCCGACCGAGACCCTTCTGAAGTGGCTCAAAGACCCGAGCACGCGCGCCTCGCGGTTCGGGCTGTACGGCCTGCTCCTCGGTCACGCGCCGAAGGACCGGGCCGCCGTCGCCGCGGAAATGCGCAAGCTGCTCGACGCCCCCGAGAACAAGTTCACCAGCGGCCTCGACGGGATGTTGATGGGCTACACGCTCCTCGACAAGAAGGCGGGCTACGAGTACCTGATCAAGATGATTTCGGACCCCAAGAAAGAGTTCCTGGTGAAGCACTCGGGGCTGAAAACGCTGCGGTTCTTCTGGGAGTACCGGCCCGACGTGCTCACCAAAAAACAGATCCTCGACGGGATGAACGTGCTGCTCGCGGACCCGTCCATCGCGGACATGCCGATCGACGACCTGCGCAAATGGAAGGCGTGGGAGATGACCGGCGAGGTGCTCAAGTACGCGGGCCAGGAGTCGCACAACACCCTGCCGATCAACAACCGGTCGATCCTGAAGTTCGCGATGGCCGCGAGTTGGGCCGACCCGAAGAACGCTGCCGCCGCGGCCCACGTTGAGAAGGTCCGCAAGGAGAACCCCGAGCGGGTGAAGCTCGTGGAGGAGCTGCTGAAGGACGAAATCAAGGTGGCCCCGAAGCCGCCGGAGCCGCCGAAAAAGTAACGACGGTTCGACCCAAATTTGACGAGTTCCCCGGGTGGCGCTGCGCTGACCCGGGG
>DASWYH010000106.1:0-4030 GCA_036405095.1 Gemmata sp.
GTTGCGGTCCCCTCGCCCGGGGTCGCAACCAAGAACGCGATATAATCTTCGGCGGTGGCACGGGGCGGGTTCATAGTGGAACAGCGTACATACGGAGACCGCCAACTGTCAGCCCCAAACTGCCAACTGCGTAAGTCCTAAGTGAGCATCACAACTGTGGCCGATGGCGGTGTCAGGTGCAGCGCCGGGTTCGGCGAGCTACCTCGACCCAGGGGGGCTGCCCAGCCGCTCGACCGCCGCGCACCCGCAGAAGATCAGCCCGGCCAAGCCAAAACCCAGGAACGCGCACAGCAAGTAGACCCCACCCTCCTTGATAGCCCCGAGGAGCAGCCCCGAGCCGGCGAGGGCGGTCCAACCGCATCCGGCAGCGAGGTTCAGGTACGTCAGCTTCGGCTTACGCAAGAGCACGCCCCCTCTTGCCGAACAATAAGCTCACCGGCCGCGCACCGAGCGAACCGGCCTGGAAACAACGTGGATCTCGCGGTCCGGTGCAGCGCCCGGTTCGGCGGCCACACAGTTCCTCGACCCGCGCACATGGCCCCGTCGCTTCTGCCGCGCGTGCCCCGCCGTTGGGTATCCGCGGTGCCTGTACCACCGCGCCCGTGCGAGGCATGAGCGACACCGCCGCGCGAGTGCGCCCCGGATCACCGCTGGGCACGCCACGGAACCGATACCATGCACGCGACGCCACCGGCTACCGCACTGCGGACCATTCGTTCACTCGCACGCGATACGGTCCCCGCCGGCGCGCGCTCTGGGCCGAACAAATAGCTCACCTGCACCACCAGAATCGAGTGAGCGTCATAACGCAGGTCCGATGGCGGTGTCAGGTGCAGCGCCGGGTTCGGCGCTACGACATACCCACCGAGTGGACGCGCATCGACCACTCAGAGCACCGCGGGCACGGGAGCACTCGACTGCTCTCGGCCCCATAGTATTTGCCGGACTCGCATCGCGGGCAGCATCGTGGCCCGGCCACTTCCCGCACGCGCTCGCGGAACCATACCCGAGTATATATCCAGCCCACCAGACTCACGACAGCCATGCTGCCCAGCAGGACCCCGTAGGTCGTGCTGAACCCGACACAGAAGCTCCGCTGCCAAATGCCGACGCCAATGCCGGTGAGCAGACCCGTTGCGCACCCGAGCTGACAGCCCAGACAGCCCAGAGCCGGCGGGCAGGTAAGCCAGCGGACCTCGAACAGCGTGCCGCAGTCCCGGCACACCACGCGATGGACCCGGACATACCGTCCAGCCCAGGCCAAACCGGTCCACGTGTACCCGGTCTCGGCAAGGATGTCGTCCTCGATCGGGTGGGCGAGCACAACGAGCCGCGGGTCCGACGGCTCAGCGATGACGGCTTCTCTCGCATACCCATGCAACACGGCGCCGGCCACCACGGCCCCCGAACCACCAACGGGCGGCTCGTCCACGAACACCGCACCGTACTCGGCCGGAAACACATCACTGGCGTAAGAACAGCGGTCGCAACGGGCTTGGTAGATCGTCGGCAATCAGCAGTCCCTCGGGTCGGCTCTCCTTGCCGAACAAATAGCTCACCTGCACCGCGGCGTCCCGAGCCGCGGTGCGTCCAATCAGCGGGCGGTGTCAGGTGCAGCGCCGGGTTCGGCGCGCCTTTGCTACTCCGCCCGGAAGCGGCCTACGACTTCCTCGACACGACTCTCCCAGGAAGCCGGCACCTCAAGCCGGACACACACGCCGCTGTACCCGTCGTCGCGCTGGACTTCGCATCGTGCCTTGCACCGGCCGTGCCAGGAGAAGCCGGCCCACGTGTCCGAGTTGATCCGTTCGGTGAGCGCGAGGATCATGCTCAGCCTCTGCCAGTAGAACTCGTCGAGCCGACCGCCCGCGTCCACACGGACTGTGCCCGCGGCTTGGTGCCCGCTCGGATTCGAACGGTGGCTACCGATCAGCGAAACAACAGCCTCCAGGAACTCCCGGAACCGCCATTCGGGAATCCAACACTCGATGACTATCGCAACTCCCTTCCGCTCTCCGCCGCCGAACATCAAGCTCACCGGCCGCGCACAGAGCGACCCGGCCTGGAAACAACGTGGATCTCGCGGTCCGGTGCAGCGCCCGGTTCGGCCGCGACACGGTTCCTCGACCCGCGCACACGGCCTTTGCGCTTCTGCCGGGCCACGCGTATCCGCAGAGCCCGCGCCACCGTGCCGATACGGGGCGTGAGCGACACCGCCGCGTGCGTGCGCCCCGGATCACCGCTGGGGACCCCACGGAACCGACCCAACGCACCCGATACTACCGTCTGCCGCACTGCGGATCAACCGTTCGCTCACACGCGATACGGTTTCCGGTGCTGCGCGCGCTCTTGGCCGAACAACAAGCTCACCTGCCGCCGGGACACCAGTCGCTGAGCGTGAAACAGGTAGAGCTGAACAGTATAAGTGCGCTGGCGGTCAGGTGCAGCGGCCGGTTCGGCGTGCCTTGTGTCCCCGCGCTCGTGGCGCCACCTGCTCCGGACTACGGCCCATGGCTGCGGATCAGCTGCGGGACGAAGTCGTGGATGTGCTCCGCCCAGACCTCGGCCGGCCGGTGGTAGCGGAGGTTATATTCGTGTGTGAACGGATCACCACGCCAGAGTCGGTTGACGAGCGCAACGGCCTCCACGTCCGAGAGCGGCGAGAACCGGGCGACCATTTCCCGGACGATGTCCCGGTAGAAGTCGTCGGCCTCGGGGCTCGTCTCAAACTGCCACAGCATCGCCGGACGCCCTCTCCCACCGCCGAACAATAAGCTCACCGGCCGCGCACATCGCGACCCGGCCTGGAAACAACGTGGATCTCGCGGTCCGGTGCAGCGCCCGGTTCGGCCGCGACACGACTCCTCGATACGCGCCCGCCCGCGCGTCTGCTCCGCCACCGTTGCGTATCCGCAGGGCCCGCGCCACCATCGCGGCTCTGCGGAGCACGAGCGACACCACCGGTTGAGTGGGGCCACCGCACCGCACCGCACGGGCCGCCGCGACACCCGCCACCTCACGCGACACCACCGTCTCTCGCACCGCGGATCGACCGTACGCTCGCATGCGACACGGTTCCCGGCTCTGCGCCCTCTCTGGGCCGAACAAACAGCTCACCTGCACCGCGACGTCCCGAGCCGCGATGCGTCCCGAATCAGCGGGCGGTGTCAGGTGCAGCGCCGGGTTCGGCCTGCCTTGCTACCCGCGAACCGCGTGCAGTCCAGTGATGCGGGTGACGACGCCCTCGGCGACCCGCCGCCCGCCCTCGTGGCAGTAGAACCGGGCGCCGGGGGCAATCCGGCCGCGATGCACCTCGGCCCGCATCTCATCAATCACGACCGTCATGCGGGCGGACAACTCCACGCCTACCGGCAGTCCATGATCGGTCGCCAGGCTCTGTCCGTCGGCGGCGAAGAAGTCCGGCCAGATCATGTACAGGCTCGGTGGGGTTGGCCCGTCGTCGGCATAGGCGAAGTCCCACCGGATGCCGTTGAACGCCGGCGTCCGCCGCCCACCCTCCTCCGGGCCGTACAACCGGATGGCGGCCTCGAAGTCGTCGGGTGGGTAGAGACCTCCGCCCATCGGTGCGCCCTCTGGGTGCCGAACAATAAGCTCACCTGCCGCGCACATCGCGATCGGTACTGGGAACAACGTGGATCTCGCGGTCCGGTGCAGCGCCCGGTTCGGCGGCGATGCGGTTCCTCGACTCGCGCACACGGCCCTTGCGCGTCTGCTTCGCCACCGTTGCGGATCCGCAGAGCCCGCGCCACCAACGCGCCTCTGCGGAGCGTGAGCGATACCACCCCGTGAGTGCGGCCACCGCATCATACCGCACGGGCCGCCGCGACACCCGCCACCTCACGCGACACAACCGCCTCTCGCGCCACGGATCGACCGTTCACTCGCACGCGACACGGTTACCCGCTCCGCGCGCTCTCTGGGCCGAACAATAAGCTCACCGGCCGCGCACATCGCGACCCGGCCTGGAAACAACCTGGATCTCGCGGTCCGGTGCAGCGCCCGGTTCGGC
>DASWYH010000107.1:0-5286 GCA_036405095.1 Gemmata sp.
ACGGGGTCGCGTCTCGCGCAGCGGGATCGAGGTCACCGGTAAACTCCCCGAGCCGAGCGACGACGACCCGATCCGGCGGATGAACAGGTGGCTCGACGAGGCCGAAGTGCGGATCGCGGCCCTCCGGCGGGCGAAGTCGCCGGGGTGGGGGTCGCCCGCCCGGTTCGTTGTGCTGCTGGCGCTCTTCGCGGGTGTCGGCGCGTCCTCGTTTGCGTTCGTTCCGGACGTGGTGACGGCCGCTCTCGTCACCGGGACCGTTGGGCTGGTGTTGGGCACCGGGGCGTGGGTGCTGCTCCGCTGGCTCGGGCGCAAGGTGACCCGGCGCGAGGGGAAGGTCATCGGGGAGCAGCTCGCGGAGGCGAATCGCGCGTGTCAGCTCCTGCGCGACTTCGCATCGGCCCAATACACCACCGAAATCAAGCGCCTGAACGAGAAACACGACCGCGATCGGCAGCGCACCGTGGACCACTACACGCCACTGCTCGCGGGGCAAAAGCGACAGTACGAGGAAGAGGTGTTGCGGCTCGAATCGGCGTTCGGCACCGCGGCCGAGCGAATGCGCCGCAAGCGCGGCAACGACACCCGCGCGACCGACGAGCGCTACTACTCGAACAAGGCCGAAGCGGAATCGCGCCTCGGGGCGCAGCTCCAGGCCGCCGAGACCGAGTTCGCGGAGAAAATGGCCCAGCTCTCGACGACCCGCGAGGCGCAGTGGGACGCGATGGCCGCCGCATGGAACGCGACCACTCACACCGTCGCGGGCACCTTCGATGAACTGCGCTCCGCGGGCGCGACGACTTTTCCGTCCTGGGACTCGTTCACTCCCGACCGACCGCTCGCAACCCAGGTGCCCCAAGGGATTCGCTTCGGCGATCTCAGCGTCGATCTGAGCGCCATCACGGACGCTGTCCCGACCGACCCGCGACTAGCACCGCCGGCCGCGCTCTGCGGCGACGTCCCGGCGTACCTACCGTTCCCTGACCGGTGCTCGGTGCTCATGCGGTGCCGCGACGAGGGCCGCGCGGCCGGCATCTCGGCCCTTCAAGCGATGATGCTGCGGTTCCTGACCGGGTTGCCCCCGGGCAAGGTGCGGTTCACGATCATCGACCCCGTCAGCCTCGGCGACAGCTTCGCGGCGTTCATGCACCTCGCGGACTTCGATGAGAAGCTGATTACGTCCAAGATCTGGACCGACCCGCGCGACATCGAGCAGCGCCTCGCGGACCTCACCGACCACACCGCGAGCGTGATCCAGAAGTACCTCCGCAACCAGTACCAGTCGATCGAGGAGTACAACCAGGCCGCGGGCGAGGTGGCCGAGCCGTACCGGGTGCTGGTGGTCGCCAACTTCCCGAACAACTTCACCCCCGAAGCGGCGAAGCGGCTCATCAGCCTCGCGAACAGCGGGCCCTCGTGTGGCGTGTGCGTACTGGTCACCGCCGACACCCGGGCGCCGATGCCGCGCGACTTCAACATCGCCGACCTCGAAGCGGCCAGCTACACGCTCGTCTGGAAGGAGAACCGGTTCGTACCCAAAGACGAGGTGCTCGCCCCGTTCCCGCCGGCACTCGACCGCCCCCCGGAGCCGGCGGCCGTCGCGCAGCTCGTGCAGCGCGTCGGAAAGGGGAGTAAAGAAGCGGCGCGGGTGGAGGTGCCGTTCGAGTACATCGCGCCCGCCCCGGGGGACGTGTGGACCGGGAGCGCGGCGAAGGGGTTCGAGGTCGCCGTGGGCCGTGCCGGGGCGACCCGGAAGCAGATGTTCGCGCTCGGCCGCGGCACCGCACAGCACGCGCTGATCGCCGGGAAAACCGGGTCCGGGAAATCGACCCTGTTGCACGCGCTCATCACCAACCTGGCGCTCACGTACAGCCCGGACGAGGCCGAGTTGTACCTGATCGACTTCAAGGAGGGTGTCGAGTTCCAGTGGTACGCCACGTACCGGCTCCCGCACGCCCGTGTGGTCGCGATCCAGAGCGAGCGCGAGTTCGGCCTGAGCGTGCTCCAGCGCCTTGATGGCATCCTCCGCGAGCGCGGCGAGAAGTTCCGCGACGCCGGCGTGAACGACCTCGCGGGCTACCGCACGACCGTCCCCAGCGAGAAGACCCCGCGCATCCTCCTCGTCATTGACGAGTTCCAGGCGTTCTTCACCGAAGACGACAAGCTCGCGCAAGAGGCTTCGCTTCTGCTCGACCGGCTGGTGCGGCAGGGGCGCGCGTTCGGGATGCACGTTCTCCTGGGATCGCAAACGCTCGGCGGCGCCTACTCGCTCGCGCGCAGCACCATCGACCAGATGGCCGTTCGCGTCGCGCTCCAGTGCTCGGACGCCGACGCCCAACTGATCTTGAGCAAGGACAACACCGCCGCCCGGCTCCTCTCACGGCCCGGCGAGGCGATTTACAACGATCAGAACGGGCTGGTCGAGGGCAACGACCCGTTCCAGGTGGTGTGGCTCGCGGAGGAGAAGCGTGAACAAATTCTGGAACAGCTCCACGAGCGGGCCGGCGACCGGTGGCCGCCGCCGCTCGTGTTCAGCGGCAACTCGGCCGCAGTTTTGGCAAACAACCGACCCCTTGCGAAGCAGCTAACGGCCCCAGCGCCCGTCAAGGTTCCCGTCGCGTGGCTCGGTGATCCGGTAGCAATCAAGGAACCGACGGGCGCCCCGTTCCGCGCCCACAGCGGCTCCAACTTGCTCATGATCGGCCAGAGCGAGGACGCCGCCCGCGCGCTGTTCGTGTCGGCGGCGCTGAGCCTTGCGGCGCAATCGCCGGGAGCGCGATTCACGGTTCTCGACGGCACCCCGGACGACGCGGACGAAGCCGAGTACCTGCGCAAGTTCGCGGAACAGCTCCCACACGCGACCGCGCCGAACCGCGCCGCCCTCCCCGCCGCGCTCGCGGAACTCACGGCGGAAATTGACGCGCGCCAAAAGGGGGAAACCAGGGGGCAACCCGCGGGGGCAGCCCCCTCACCCGGAGAACAGGGGTCGCAGGGGGAACCCTCACCCGGAGAACGGGCGCCGCGGTTCGTGCTGATCTTCGGCGTTCACCGGTTCCGCGAACTCCGCAAAGCGGACGACGATTACAGCTTCGGCAGGAGGGGCGAGCGCGAACCCTCGCCCGCGGAGCGCCTGACCACGGTCCTGAAAGACGGCCCGCTCGTGGGCATTCACGCGATCGTTTGGTGCGACTCACTCGTGAACCTCAACCGCGCGTTCGACCGGCCGCTCGTGCGCGAGTTCGCCCTCCGGGTGCTGTTCCAGATGAGCGCCACCGACTCCAGCACGCTAATGGACGCGCCCACCGCCTCCAAGTTGGGGCGCCACCGGGCGCTGTACCTCCAAGACGAACAGGATCGTCCCGAGAAGTTCCGCCCTTACGGGCTGCCCGCGCCGGAGTGGTTGAACGAAGCGTGCGCGGCGCTCCGCGGCCGACTCACGTTGCAGCCGGAACCCGCGCCCGTGTAACCTCAATGCGAACGGCCGGCCCGCACCGGCCGTTCGCATTGAGGGGCGCATGGTCAGAACTCCTTCACTCCGAATCGCAGTCATCGGCGCCGGTCCGATCGGCATTGAAGCGGCGCTGTACGCAAAAGCGTGCGGGTTCACGGTATCGGTCTTCGACCGCGGGCCGGTGGGCGAGCACCTGCGCCGGTGGGGTCACCTGAAGATGTTCACGCCCTTCGGGTGGAACGTCACGCCGCTGGGTCTCGCCGAGGTGCGGCGCGAAAAGGGCTCGCGCGCGATCCCGGCGGAAACCGACCTCCTCACCGGGCGCGAGTTCCTCAACGCCTACGTGCTCCCGCTCGCCGAGTCCGAAACGCTGATCGAGTCGCTCAACCTCGAATCGGCCGTGCTCCAGGTCGGCCGTGCGGCCCGCGTCAAGAAATCGGAAGCGGCCGAGCGCCTCCCGTTCCGGCTGCTCGTGCGGGACGCCGAGGGCAAGGAGCGCATCGCAACTGCGGACGTCGTTCTCGACTGTACGGGCACACTCATCACCCCGCAGCGGCTCGGCGACGGCAACATCCCGGCGATCGGCGAACTGACCGCGCGCACCCACATCACCTGGGGCGTGGACGACATCCTCGGCGAGAAGCGGGCGCACTACGCGGGCAAAAGCGTCCTCCTAGTGGGCGACGGTTACTCGGCCGCCAGCACCATTTGCGCGCTCGCGGCCCTCGCCGAAGAGGCGAACGACACGTGGGTGTTTTGGCTCACGCGCGGCCCGCGCGGGCAGCCCCTTCCGCGGGTCCCGAACGACCCCCTCAAGGAGCGCGACCGGCTCGCGGTCAAGGCGAACTCGCTCGCCACGCGGTGCGACGGGAACCTCGAATTTCACCCGCAAACGGTACTCGATGAGGTGGTCTGGCACGGTGCCGATAAGGGGTTCCGGGTCGCCGGGCGGAGCAACGGGAAACCGGTGGCGTGGGAACCGGAGTGCGTGATCGCCAACGTGGGCTACCGCGCGGACCTGCGCATCAGCGACGGGTTAAACGTGATCGAGCCGACCGGGGCGCCAGAAACCGGTGAGCCGGGGTACTTCATACTCGGCGCCAAGAGCTACGGCCGCAATTCCGGCTTCCTGCTCCGCGACGGGTTCGGCCAGATCCGAAAGGTGTTCGCCCAGCTCACCGGCAGCGCCCGGCTGGACCATTACGCAAAAAAAGCCGCCTGAATGTACCCGGTGCTCACCCCGCCGCAACCGAGCGCCAGTAATCGAGAACGCCCGCGAGCGACTGGTCAAGGGTCACGCGCGGTTCCCAGCCGGTCGCCGTGCGGAGCTTGGTCGCGTCGGCGCGGGCCACGGCGGTGTCCGCCTTGCGCCCCGGTTCGATGGTCTGGTTCACCCGGATCGGCACCCGCGACAACGACACCAGACGGTCGAGCAGGCTCTGAATCAGGAACGATTCCCCTCGGGCGGCGTTGTAGGCTTCGCCCCGTTTGCCCTTTTCCAACAGCAGCGGGAACGCGGCCACGATGTCGCGCACGTCGGCCACGTCGCGCCGTGCGGACAGGTCGCCGACGTTCACCTCGGGGGCCTGTTTCCCGACCTCCGCGGCCGCGATCTGGCGGGCGAAGTTGGGCACCGCGAAGTCCGCACTCTGCCGCGGGCCGATCTGGTTGAACAGGCGCACCCGAACGATGTCGAGGCCGGGGCTACGTGCGTACTGGTAGCTCAAAAGATCGGCCGCAGCTTTGCTGGTGGCGTAAGGGCTGGCGGGCTTCAGCACGGTGCTTTCGTCGCAGACGCCGTCCGGTTCGTCCGGTTCGCCGTAGATGAGGCCCGTAGA
>DASWYH010000108.1:0-2972 GCA_036405095.1 Gemmata sp.
CGAGCAGCTCGCGCTGGCGCTTCAGTTCGGCCGCGATCGCGCCGAGCTTCTCCGCTTCGGCCTTGTCCAGCTCGGCCCGTTTGGTGCGGATGCCGAGTACGTCGGCGGCGAGCTGGTCGATGCTCGGCGGGGGCGGTTGCTGGGCACACAGCGGAGCGCCGCACAGGACGAGCAGCAGAAGTGCGGGTACGAACGTGCGCATGGGTGGCGGCTCCGGGGGTCACGTACCCGGCCGATGGCACGCGGCCCCCGGGTGCGGGCGCCCGCACTGTACCGGGCGGCGCGGGGGCGGGTCACGTCGGCGGAATTGTCCGAGAGGGGTTGCCTGAGAAGTGAGTGCCGTGGGGCGGGTCACGTCGGCGGGATGGGGCGCACCCGGCACACCACCGCCTCGCACCACACCGGACCGCCCGGATATCGCGCGCAGGTGGATGCGGCGAAGTCGAAGTCGCCGGTGTAGTGCATCCCGTACCGCCCGAGCCGGCCGGGGTCGTTCGGGGCCGCGATGCAGGGCGTGCCCAGGTTGCCGACCCGCATCACCGGGTCCGCCCACAGCAGCGGCGCTTCCGGCGGGCAGATCGGATGCCCCGTCATCCGGAAGATGTGGGGCCGCGGCTCCGGACACACCTCGAACGCGGCCCGTGCCGCGGCGATCGCGCCGGGCGTGTACTCGTCGTCGTCGTCGAGGGCCATCAGGTACGCGCCCCGGGCCTGGCGCGCGTCCATCACCCAGTTCCGCGCGTGGTGCCCCCACATGCCGGTCTGCCCGGGGTTCTCCAGGAACCGCAGCGGGAGCCGCGCCGCGAACTGCTCGCACAGCTCGCGCACCAGCGGGAGCGGCCCGTCGGCGACCACGAGCACCTCATCACCCGCGGCCCACGCCTGACCATCGAGCGAGCGCAGGGACCGCGCCAGCGTCGGGCGCCCCTTGGTCGCGATCACGAGCGAAATCGTGTGCTCAGCCAAAGACGTACTCCCCCTTCTTCAGCTCCCACTCCCAGCCGCTGACGGTGAAGTCCGCCGGCAGCGTCACCCCATACCGGGCCGCGAGCGCGTCGTAGTCTGCGCGCGTGTGCGAGTTGTGCCACACGAACGCCCCGCGCTCCGACCGCTTGTTCGGCAGCAGCGCCCACGGCAGGAACACCCCGCCCAACTCGTCGCGGATCACGTCGTGAATCACGGCCTCGCCGCAGTACCCGCCGGGGCGCTCGTGCCAGTACCGCCCGCGGCCGATCCGCGCGAGCACCGCCGGCGCATTCCACTGCGCCACGTCGAGCAGCACGGCCTCGGTGCGGAGCGCGTACCCCGGGGGCTCGACGGCCTTGCGGCTCGCCGCCGGCAGCCCGCTCGCGAGCAGCTCCCGCGCGCCGTCTTGGAGCCAGTACGGCGCGGTGAACAGCATCCGCTGGGACAGCTTCGCGACGACGGCCAGGCCGCGCGCGGCGCCCCACTCTACCCCGCGCCGGAACGCGGCCACGTCCCCGCCCGTGTGCCCGAGCCGCTCCGGGCTGGTGACGAGCGTCACATCGGGGTGCGCGGCGCCGAGGGCGGACAGGGCGGGGTGCTCCTCCGGGCGGTCGTTGCTGACGAGGATCGGCACCGGCCCGCACGTCGCGCGGACGAGCCGGATCTGGAGCTCCACCAGCTCGGGCCACTTGTAGCTGCCGATCACAACGCCCGTGCGCGGATCGCCCGCGCGCTCCGGGGCCGTGTACTGCGGGCACCGGGCGCACACCCGGTCCACGTCCTTGCCCGCGGCGACCCGGGTGCAGGTGCCGTGCAGCTCGCAGTCGCGCACGTGCCGCTGGTCGCTCCCGCACGAGTGGCACGGGGCGAGGATCCGCCCCTCGTGAACGCACGGGGCGGAGGTGAGGAGCGGGAGCGAGGCGGGCGCGGCTTTTCCGACCCGGGCCGCCTTGCCCGCGTGGTGCGGGTAGGTCTGGTCCGCTCCCGCGGCCTTGCGCGCGCGTTCCCGCTCCCGGATTTCCTTTAGCCCCATTGGCCCCTCAGCAGATTTTGACCGCGTACCCGACCAGGGACGTGGGGGCGTAGTTGAAACCGAACCCCCTCGTCCAAATCACCTGCCCCGGCCCGACGGTGAAATTCCCGTCGACGGTCAGCAGCGGCGGGCAGTCGGGCCCCCCGGCTATCCCCGTGCCCGTGGGGCTGGCCAGATCGATCGGGTCACCTTCGTTGGCGACCCAGTAGCTGATCGAGTTGAACGGGATGCCCCCGCAACGGAGCGCCCACATGGTGATGGTCCGGGCGCCCGGCGGGACGTTGACGAACTTGGCCCAGATGTGTTCCTGGAGGCCCTCGGGGTCGTTCGGGACGCCCGTGCCGTGGACCTCGACGGCCGAACAGGACGCGTCGAAGGTTTGCAGCGGGCACGCTTCCTGCGCGGCCCCTTCGGTCTCGAACGGGCCGCTGCAGATCTCGATCGCCGGGTCGTACTGGTCGCCTTCGAGCAGCTCGCGCGCTTCGCACGGGCCGCCCCCGCAGTCCCGCACGCAGTACCACCCCGGCCCGTCCCACAGGCACGACACCTGCCACTGCACCTTGAGCCGCACCAGGTTCCCGGCCGGCCCGCCGCACGCCGGATCGCCCGTGCAGACGGCCGGGTTCCCGAGCGCGAAGACCGCGTAGTTCGGGCCGCAGCTCTCGCGCACGGCGGTGTAGCTCGCGCCGCTCGCGGTCGGGGAGGTGAGCGTGAGACACGGGCCGTCACACGTACCCTTCGAGAAGGACACGCTGTACGAGACGCCGCAGATGGTGAGCGTGTCGGCCATCAGGGCTGCTCCTCCCCCACGCTCGCTTCGCACGTCCCGCCGACCGAGGTCAGCGCCGGGGGCGTCGAGCCGAGAGAACCGAACAGGGTCATCGTGAGGATGCCGCAGCACGATGACGGGGCCGAAGAGGTGCGGTAGATCGCCAGCACCGAACCGTCGGTCACCGAGTACAAGAGGAGCTGC
>DASWYH010000109.1:0-1909 GCA_036405095.1 Gemmata sp.
CTGGTCGTGATGTTCCTGATGTTTCAGTCGATCTTCCTGTGGGCGAAACCGCTCATGGACCTGATCGGCAGCGGTCAGGACGCGGTCGCAACCGGCGTGCAAGAGGTGCTGCCCTCGGGGCCGCTGCGGGCGCTGCTCGTGGACGGGGTCATCAAGGGCGTGGGCGGGGTGCTGGTGTTCCTGCCACAAATCATGATCCTGTTCGGGTTCATCGCGATCCTCGAAGACTGCGGGTACATGGCCCGCGCGGCGTTCCTGATGGATCGCATCATGAGCCGCTGCGGGCTGAGCGGCAAATCGTTCATCCCGATGCTGTCGAGCGTGGCGTGTGCGGTTCCGGGCATCATGGCCACGCGGGTGATCGAGCACCGCCGGGACCGGCTCGCGACGATCCTGGTGTCGCCGCTGATGAGCTGTTCGGCGCGGCTCCCGGTGTACGTCCTCCTGATCGGCGCCTTCGTCGCGAGGCCCGGCGCGCCCACGTGGCTCCCCGGACTGGTGCTGTTCGCGCTGTACATGATCGGGTTTACCGTGGCGCCGCTGGTGGCGCTCACGCTGAAGAGGACGCTGCTCCGCGGCGCGCCGCCGGTGTTCGTGATGGAGCTGCCCGCGTACCGGCGGCCCAAGTTGATTTCGATCTTCCGGCGCATGGCCGAAGCGGGGTGGTCGTTCGTCAAGCGGGCCGGCACGATCATTCTCGCGGCGATGGTGCTGGTGTGGGCGCTGCTGTACTTCCCGTACACGAACGCGGCCGGCGAGTCCTACCCCGACCGCATCGAACAGGCCGAAGAGAAGGCAAAGGAAGGCGCGGACCGGCTCAAGGAGCTGAAAGCGAAGAAGGATGCCACCGAAGAAGAAATGGGCGAGTTGGAGCAACTCGAAACCGCAGCGGCCCTTCCCGACAGGCTCAACGGCGAGTGGAAGCGCGACAGCCTGCTGGGGCGCGCCGGGCGGTGGATGGAACCGGCGTTCGAGCCGCTGGGCTGGGACTGGAAGATCGGCGTGGCGACGATGGCCAGTTTCCCGGCCCGTGAGGTGATCGTCGGCACGTTCGGGCTGCTCTACGACGTGGGCGAAGTGGACACGAAAGCCATCGGCGACCAGAACGCCGACGAAGAGGCCAAGGAGAAGGCCGCGGGGCTGACGAAAGCCGTTCAGGACGAGTGGTCGAAAGACCCCGTTCGCGGGAAGTACGGCGTGCCGGTGGCGCTGTCGGTCATGGTGTTCTTCGCGCTGTGCTGCCAGTGCGCGGCGACCCTGGCGACCATCCGGCGCGAGACCCGGAGCTGGCTCTGGCCCGCGTTCACGTTCGTTTACATGACCGCGCTCGCGTACGCGGGGGCGTTTCTTACGTTCCAGGTGGGTAAGCTGATCGTGGGGTGAGCCATGTCCGCCGAAACGGTTCAGTGGGTCGTGGTCGGGGTGCTGATCGCGTGCGCGGCGGGGTACGTGCTGCGCGCGTCGTGGCTCACGTGGTTCGGCACAAAAGCCGGGTGCGGGTCGGGGTGCGGCAAGTGCGCGGCCCCGGCCCTGGAACCCGCGGTGAAGGGCCGCAAACCGCTCCCGATGGCGTGACGCCGCTTCCGCCCGGAAACAGCAAGCCGCGCAGATTTTCGGACCGGACCGGGGGCACCACGGAACTATTCCGGAGGTGAAGCCTTCTCGCCCCGGAGCCTCGTGATGAAGCCATTTCGTCTGGCGCTGTTTGTCGCTTGTATGGTCGCGCCCATCCTTCGCGCCGAAGAACCGAAACCCGATCTGCGCGACGAAGCCCGAACCGCGCTGAAGAGGGCCGCGACCTTTTACCGCAACAAGGTTGCGAGCCACGGCGGGTACGTCTACTACTACACGCCCGATCTCAAACAGCGCTGGGGCGAAGGCGCGGCGAACCCTGACATCCTCTTCGTTC
>DASWYH010000110.1:0-2212 GCA_036405095.1 Gemmata sp.
GTACGGCGTCTGGGCCAACCGAACCGCGCGGGTCTGGGAAACGATCGGCGAAGCGAAAACGGTGTTCGAACTCGCCGCCGATGCGCCCACCACGGCCGCACAGCTCCTGGGGGAGCAACCGGGCCTGGCGCTGGTGTGCGACACCGACCCGACCGCGCGGGCGGAACTCGGGCCGGTGCTGGTGTCGCTCGCGGGGGTGTCGGTCGGTCGCGGAGACGATCGGGTGACGGTTGCCGATCCGGCGGCCGAGGTCCGGCTCGGAGCACATGGCCGCGAGCTGGTGTTCGGTTCGACCGCGCTGCGGGTGAAAAAGGCGCTACCCGCCACCTGTGCCCGCGATCTGAAGTTGTGGCTCCGGTTCCGGGCGGAGGTGCTCGCGGGGTTCCCGGCGGCCTTCCTGAGCGGCCGCGCGCCGATCGCAACGCGGCTGCTCAAGCCCTTTGTTGCGTACTGCCCGTCGTGCCGAACGGCGTGTCTGCCGGTGGCCGGCGCGGTGGCGGGCCGGCTCAAGGCTTGAGGTGCCTGGGCGGCCCGTGTTGCGCACTGGGTTCCGCTCCCGTGGGTCCGGTTCCGGGTCGCCACTCGGGCGCCTTCCTTGCCCCGGTTGCCCACACCGCGACTCCGAACGCGGCCCCCCTCCTTACTTGCGTCCCCGCATCGGATTCAGCTTCGCACCGCGCCCCTCCGCGGGTCAGAAAATCCCTACAAATGGTGCGGTTTTTGGCCAACAGCCGTTGACCGGTGCGGGCGCCACGTTATCGTCCCGCGACTTTCCGCCACAAGAGCGAGAAGGACCGCATTCAGGGGATCGGCCCGCCGTTCGCCCGGCGGGTCAGGTCGAGGCAGGTTGGGGAGCCTGCGCCGGCCGGTCGTTCACGCAGTTCGTCGAAGGGGGAGCTGGGTTATGCGCATTCGGTACATCGGGGGAGCCGTGTTGGCGGCCGTGGTCGCGGTCGCCTGCCCGGAGCGGGCCACGGCCCAAGACGGTCAGTTCCAGACGCCGCTCAACAGCGGGGACGTGATCCCGATTCCGACCGGGCGGGCCGGCGACTCCGGGTTCTACACGTCGGCCGAGTTCGTCATGTACATGATGACCAAGGCCATCGGAGAACAGCCCATCGCGTATCGGGGGTTCTACGACTCGCAGGGGGCCATTTCGGGGGTGCCCGGGACGTTTATCGGGAGCGGGGCCGTGGCGCTCGACACGTACTCGGGCGGCCAGCGCACCTACCAGCCGGGGTTCCGGATCGAACTCGGGTACAAGTTCGACACCGGCACACAAGTGTTCTTGAAGTACATGCAACTGTACGACGCGCACTACTCGTCCGGGGTCACGCAGAACACGCTCGGGTTCAAGGCCCGCCCGGACCTGGCGGACACGTTCCTTTCGTCCCCGGTGTACAACTTCACCACGTTCTTCAACGGGCCGAACCAGGACACCAACTTCGACACCACCAACAATGGGGGCAACAACACCGCGGGCCTGTGGAACGCGGCCGACGTGATGGACACGAAGTTCACCCAGCGGTACACCCAGGCCGACCTCGGGCTGCGGACCCCGCTGTTCTCCACCGAGTACAGCAGCGTGTACGGGATGTCCGGGGCCCGGTTCGCGTGGTTCTTCGAGCGGTTCTCCTGGCGCACCGTGGACCTGGACCAGAGCGGGAACTCGATCCCGCAGAGCGCCGCGCAGTACACCAACACCCTGTCGCAGCGGATGTACGGTCTGTTCGTCGGGTGCGGGCACGAGGTCTACCTGGGCAACATGTTCTCGCTCAGCACCGACCTGACCGGGGCCGCGTTCCTGGACGTGGCCAAGGGGCGGGCCAAGTACAAGCTGGGTGACGACAGCACGCAGTCGAAGTACGGGCGCAACACCTGGGCCCTGGTGCCCAGCGCGACGGCCGACATCAACCTCTGGATGTACCCGGTCGAGGGCATCCAGCTGCGGGTCGGGTACTCGGCGATGACGTTCTTCAACACGCGGTACATGAAGGACCCGGTCGGGTTCAACTTCGGGAACATCGACCCGAACTACGATACCAAGTATTTCCGGCTGATCCACGGGTTCAACATCGGGGTCGGGTTCTTCTTCTAACCCTGTGCGGGACGATCTCCCCATCCCCTGCGCGGTTCGCCGCGCGCCCCCGCGGGGGCGCGCGGCAAACCGCGTTGCGGCGCGTTGAGCCCTGGCGCCGGGTTACCGGTCGCG
>DASWYH010000111.1:0-7924 GCA_036405095.1 Gemmata sp.
TGCCTGGCGCCACGACAACCCCGCGATGACCACCAACAGCACCCACACGAAGTGCGTCAGGCCGCCCATCAAGCGGGCCGACATCCACACCAGCCCTTTCGCGCTGCCGCGCTTGTCTTCCGGGAACCAGTTGTAGATCGCCTTCGAGATGTTCGGGAACGCCCCCGCTTCGCCAATGCCGAAAAGGAACTGCATCCCCACCAGCACGCCGAACCCAATGACCACGATCTCGGTTCCGGGAACGGCCATCCCCGCAAACGCGGTGAGTCCCACGAACAGCGAGAACCAACCGACGACGCGCAAGAGCGTGACCCGCGGGCCGAACCGGTCGCCCATCCACCCCGCCGGGATCTCGAAGAGCGCGTAGGCGATCTGGAAGGCGAAGAGCACCAGATAGAACCGCTTTTCGGGCTGCCCGACGGCGGCCATGAGGTCGCCCTTGGCGCTCCCGTACATGGCGCGGTCGAGGTACGTGATCATCGCGAGCAGGCAGAGCAGGAACAGCATCCGGTAACGGACGTGCGTCGGCGCGGCGGGCAACGTTGCGCTCATCTTCAGCGGACCCGGTGGGAGGGGAAGGGGAGACGCGCTTACTGTAGTCAGGCGCGCGCGGATGTGCGAAATGAAAACTGCCTGCCTTCGACCCGTGGGCGCCGGTACGCTCCCGACAACCGCGAGGCGCGGGCTAAGTTAGCGTTGACTGCGGTGTTACGCCGCGGGCGGTTCGCAGGGCCGGTCAGTTCGAGTTGGGTCGTCCGGGCCTTCCTGGGTGGAACGCCCGGGCGACCCGTGCCCAAGTACGAGAGTAGCCTCTCGCTCCTCACGGCACGTAAACAGAACGCCGGGGCCAGCCTGACGGTCGCGACCCGGCGGTTGCGTTTGGCTTGTTATGGTTTTTTCGGTTCCGGTTTCGGGATCACCCCGACCCGCCCTTGTGCGGTGGTCACCGAGAACGATTGGCTGTCGGCTTTGCAGTTCAGCTTTCCGGCCCAGATTGCGGCGCTGGGGTTCGACGCATCGTACACCTCGTAAGTCTTGTCCCCGGCAACGCTTTGAAACTCCCGAAACGATTCCCCCGTGAGCAACTTGGTCGGTTTTCCGCGCACCACCCGCCCGTTGACGAGGGCCACTTCTTGAACGACGATTGCCTTGTTGGTGTCATTCTTGATGGTCACCCATCCCGCGTCTACAGTGCTCCCCAGCGCGGTTGTGGCGAGTGCCGCAACGACGAACGCGAGCAGTTTGGAGCGAATGAGGGTCATGGGAACCCGCCGGGGCGCCGGGCGCGGAGCGGGCCGAAGTGGCGCCGCTACTCTCCCCGAAGAACGCCCCGGCGGACCGTGCTTGCGCGAGAAATGTCCAGAACTTTTGCGGACCCGAACTCAAGCCGCGGTACGGGGTTCGGGCTTCCCGTGGCGCGCGTTCTGGTCGAACTCACGGACGACATCCACCGCGAACTGAATTGCGGACCCGGCCCACTCGCTCATGTTCGCGGTGTACCCGGCTTTTACGCCCGCCTGGGTAACGTGCGCCAGTAACGCCCCGACCGGACACAGCTTCTGAGCGGCGAGTTTCGCATCGTACTCGCGGAGCCGCCGGTGCAACTCTTGCCCGTTCGACGGCAGGTTCGTGGGCTTCGACACCTCGGTTCGTGGTTCTTCCGGTTTCGGCGGCGCTTCCGCTTTGGGGATCTCGGCTTTGGGGCTTTCTGCTTTCGGGGCCACTTCGGGTTTGGGAGCTTCTTTCTTGGGTGCCGGCGTCGTGACAACGGCAGGGGGAGCTTTTGCGACGGGAGCCTTTGCTTTTGGAAGCGCCCAGGCTGGGAGCTGTGGCGGTTGAACGATTTGCTTTTTGACGGGGTCGTAATCGACCCACGCGGCCGGGAGCCTGTACAAGTATCTCCCGATGCCGAACTTCACCGCAGCGCGTTTGAGGGCGTCACTGAAGGCGGCCTTGAGGCGGTCCCCGAGGTCGGGTTGCTCACTCGGCGAGCCGACATCGGTTTTCGTGATCCACCGGTCACCGAGTTTGCACCGGAGGCGGCACATCACCGACCCGTCCGGAAGGATCTTGTACACGTCTTCCCAGTTCTCGACACCGAGCACGTCATCGAGCCGGTCCTGGATGAGCCGGGCGTCGATGTACGCCATTGCCAAACAGCGGTTGTTTTTCACCATCTGTGGCTTGAATTTCACCTCGCGCGGCTCGAACGGTTCGGCGAGCGCGGTGGTCAGCGCGACAACCATCGGGTTGCGGGGCATCACGGATTCAGCAGCCATCAGCATTCCCCCCTTAAATCCATCGTTTTTGGTAATGGATAGTGTACAAAAGTTGTCGTGCCATGGGTGATGTCAGTTGGCGCTTTCCGGGCCGTTCGAATGGGGAAAATGTGCCCGAAATGTGATTCGAATTGGTTGTTTGGGTTGCGAACTCGCACCGCAAAATTGCGGTGCGAGTTCGTGAAGGGCGATCAGGGCTTTTGCTTCAACTCGAACTCCTCGAACTTCACCGTAAACGGCGAGCTGCTCGTCGTGATCGCCGTGAGCCCGATTTTGAGTTTCGATGGCCAAACGGTGTCCACCGGTTTCAGCTTCCGCCAAGTGGTGCCGTCACTGGAGATCGAACCTGTGATCCGGCTGCCGGTGCGTTCGACGCGCAGGTAACAGTCATGGACCTTGAAGAGTTCGGTGTGGGCGGCGCCAGCGTAGCCGCCTTCGCGTTCCTCGAACAGCGCGCCGGTCGTGAACTTGCCCGCGCGGAGCCAGGCGAACCGCTCAAACCGGATGTTGTTGTCGGAGTCGCTCCACAAGAGGAAGCCGGCACCGTGAAAGGGGACGGACTTCGGGTTGGTCGATTTCGGACCCGGTTTGAAATCGCCGATGACCTTGACGGTGGCCACGAAATCGCCTTCGACCTCGCGCAACACCCGCGGCGCGTTCGTCGCGCCGCCGTCGAAAAAGAGGTCGTGGAGCTTGCCCGGGATCTGGAACGTGATGCCCTTTTCGGTAGTGGTCAACTTGCAGTCCTTGTCCGGGTCGATGGCGGTTCCCCAGCCCTTGATTTCGGTTCCCTTCAGTTCGGGTTCGGGCGTGCCGGTCGCGCGCGTTTGGGCCGCGCCGAGCGCGAGTGAGCCGAGGAACCGGCCGGCGTCTTCCGGCAGTTCCTGGTTGGGTGGTGAGAGTACGGCGACCGCGTAGATCGTCTTGCCAATCAGGTACTGTCGAACGCGGATCGTGCCGAGGTTCTTTTCATCCGGTTTGCCGCGGACGGTGAAGTCCCGCCCGGGGTTCCCTTGTGCCCGGACACTCTTTTCGCCGGTCACCTTGCCGTTCCACATCTCGGCGAAGTCGTCACGTTGGATGTCGAGGATGCGGGCCTCGCTGCCCCGCGGAACCGCAGTCGGCAGTTCGAGTCGGAACGCCATGTACGCGCCGTTCTCCGTTACACTCCCGAGAACGACGCTGTTGACCACCCCGGCCGCCGTTCGTCGCCGTTCGGATTTGTTGATCACCGGCTTGGTGGGGAGGTCGATCGTGAAACCGCCCTCTTTCGAGGTGACCGAGTGCCAGGGCGGTGAGCGGTCGAGCCGAACCGTCCCAACTTTGGCGAAATCGATGCCCTGTGAGACGGGTCGGGTGGTCACGGACGCACCGTCGCCGGTCGTGCAGACGCTCTGGAAGTAGTACACGAACGCCTTCTTGTCCGGCGCCGGGAGCTTGACCTTCGCGACTGCTCTCCCGTTCTCGATCTTCGCGACGGTCTTCTCGCCACCCGGCAGCGCGGGCCAACTGCCCGTTTTGTCGGGTTCCGGTGGGCCTTTGAGCGCGTCCTGGCGGATGTGGCGGATCTCTACCGTTTTGACGTTCTGGAGCGGGTCGATGAGCGGGACTTCGAGTTCCACTTCGGCCGCGTCGTTCTCAACGGTGAGCGTGCGGAACACGACCGGCGCCGCACGGCCTTTGAGCATCTCGGCCAGTTCCGCCGGGGGGATCGCGAAACTGATCTTCGTTCCGGTGATCTTGGAGACCGCGATTCCGACCAGCTTGCCCTCGGTATCGACGATCGGACCGCCGCTGTTACCGGGGTTCAGTTCGCCGTCGAGCTGGATGCGCTCGAGTTTGCCGCTGCCGTCCGTCACGAGCCGTCCGATGGTGCCCTTGCCGATGGTCACGCTCGGATTTGTCCCTTTAGTCGAGAGCAGGTCGCCGAGCGGGAAGCCGAACGTGTAAACCGTCATCGTTTCGCGGACCCTGGCCGGCTTGAGGTCCAGTGGGGCCGGGAGCGCCTTGGCCGTGACCTTCAATACCGCAAGGTCTTGGTCCGCATCGGAAGCCAGCACCGTCGCCGGCAGCACCCGCTCGTTCTTCGTGCCGCTCCCGAAGACCACGGAGCATTTTTGTGCCGCACCCCGGCTCAGCGCTCCGGCGATCACGTGTCGGTTGGTGGCGACCAACCCGTCTTCACCATCCACGCGGATCAGGAACCCGGACCCGACGGCAGCACCGTCTTTCTCGCCAACCTTGACATAGACCGTCGCGGCCTTGAGCGCGTCGAGCGACTTTTCGGGGATTCCGTCGTCTGCCGCAAACGCGGGTGACGAACCCAGAACTCCCGCGAGCGTGACCAAACAGAAGCGGATCATCGGTGTCTCTGTGGGGAAGTGGCTTCCGTGTTCCGGCGCCCGGCTCACCGGGCGCAACCGCCATGAGGAGCTTTTGCGTGGCGCGTTAGCGGCTCAGCTTGTCTGCACCGGGCGCGGGCGTCTGGCCGATGGTCGCGAGCGCTTGTGTGAGGAAATCGGTTGCGAGGAGCTGCACCTGTTTGTCGATTGCTTCGCACGCCGCGTCCCAATCGGCTTGTGGTGTTCCGGGCTTCCAGGGTTGGCCCGAAACCTCGATGTACGCCTTCGCCTTCGGTTCGGTGCCGCTCGGGCGGAGGCACACCTTCGCGGAGACCTCTGCGCCGGAGAGGCGGAAGATCAAGAAGTTGCGCGCCGCTTTGTCGGTGTCGCCTTTGAACGGCCCCATGCGCCCGCTCTCGTCTTGTAAGTCCTCGAAGCCCGTCACCGGGAGGCCGCCGATCGCCTTCGGCGGCTTCTGGCGGAGCGCGTCGAGCATCCGCGCCATGTTAATCTTCCCTTCCAGCCCGGTGAGAACGATGTTCATGAGTTCGTTGCGGAAGTACCCGAACTGACGGTTCAGTTCGTCCAGGTACGCGACCAGCGTGCTGTTCTGGCGCTTCTGGTACAGCGCGGCTTCGGCGAGCAGCAGCGCCGCGCAGGCGGAGTCCTTGTCGCGCACGCCGGCGGTCGCCATGATCCCGTGGCTCTCCTCCGATGCGATGACGAAGTCGCTCACCGCCCCGCGCACGTCCCCGTATTGGCCCGTCGATTCGATCTGCCAGAGCGCGTCCGCATGGTATTTGAAACCGACCAGCAAATCCGCGATCACCTGCGCGCCGAAGTGCCGCCCGATGCGGGCGATCTGGCCCGTGGTGACCTCTGTGGTGATGACGATGGGCGCTGTGGGCAGTGACCCCGAGCGCGAAAGTTGCGCGAGCTTGAAGTGCGTCAGGAGTGCGGCGAGTTCGTTACCCGTGAGGAACCGGAACGTGCCCTTTCCGTCGGGGGAGCGGTTGGCCATGCCGCCGATGCGGTCCGCGTCGGGGTCGGTGGAGATGATGAGGTCGGCGCCCTTCTCCAGGCCGATTCTCTCCGCGCGGTCCATGCACTCGGGGATCTCGGGGTTCGGCGTCTTGGTCACGTTCGGGAACTGGCCGTCCGGGGTCGCCTGTTCCGGGACCGGAATCGGGCGGAACCCCTGGGCTTCGAGCACCTCGCCCGCGCAGAACCCGCCGCACCCGTGCATCGGGGTGAAGACCACACGCAGCTCGTCGGCTTTGGGCGACCCGAGAACGCTCTCGTGCCGGCACAGCTCGATGAACGCCCGGTGGGGGGCGTCGTCGAGCAGGAGCACCTTCCCAGCGCGCACGGCGTCCCCGAACGGGATGTGCTTGATGGTCGCCACCTGGTCCACCATTTCGCTCATCAACTGGTCTTCTGGGGGGACCAACTGGCTGCCGCGGTCGTCGTAGAACTTGCTCCCGTTGTCGTCGGGCGGGTTATGGCTCGCGGTCATGTTCAACCCGCCGTGCGCGTGGAGGTGGCGGATCGTGAACGACAGCTCCGGGGTCGGGATGTACCGCTTGCTGTCCGGGGGCAGGATTGCGGCCTGGATGCCGTTGGCCGCGTACACCCCGGCGGCGTGCTGGCAGAACTCCCGGCTCGACAGGTGCAGCACCGGGTTTGGCAGATCGGGGTTGTAGACCTTGCGCTTGTCCTCGAACTGGCGCACGTCGAAGGCCAGCACCACCTTAAGGGGTGATACACCTGGGAACCGTTGCCGGAGGTATTCGCAGTGCCCCTGCACGCTGGCGCCGAGGGTCCACAGGTTCATGCGGTTCGGCCCGATGCCGACCGAACCCCGGCGGCCCCCCGTTCCGAACGGCATCACCTGATAGAAGGAGTCGAGCAGGAGCGACCAGGCGCCGGCCGCGCACAGGTGCTCGATCTGGGACCGGTACGCGGCGAATTCGGGGTGCGTGAGCCACGTTTCGAGGTTGGCGAGCGCTTTCGCCTTGAGGTTGTCGTCGGCGTCGATCCCGGCGAACCCGGTTCGGGCCTGGGAGAGCAGAGTCATGGGAAGCGTCCTCGCGGAACGAACGGGCGGCCGGTAGAGTTTTCTACCGGTCGCCCGCCGTTCAGACTACTCCGCTTCGCCCGGGCACGGGGCTCAGGTTGTGACGGTGATGGTATCGCTACCGTGGGCGCCCGGCGGGTCCACGGTCACGGTGATGGTGTACGTGCCATTTGGCGGTAATGCGGTCCCCGGAACCGTGACCATGAAGGGGCTGGTGACCGGCCCCGCGACCACGAGGATGGCGGTCACCGTGGGGGTGCCGGTGACTTCGGTCACCGTGACCATGTAGGAGAGGTCGGTACGATTCGTGGTGATCGTTACCGGGAGGTTTGCATTGGCCGTGACGGCCATGCTCACGGGGGAGGTGATGGTCGGGTTGGCGATGGTCAGAACCTGAGTGGTACCCCCTCCCACTTTCGCGGATTTCTTGGGCGCTGACTCCGTGGCCTTCACGGGCGCTTTTGTTGCCGCTGTGGGTTTTGGGGAGGGCTTCTTGGCCCCCTTCGTGGTGGCGGGTGCGGCCTTCTTGGCCGTGGACGTTTTGGGCGGTGCGGCTTTAGTTTTGGCCGCGGCAGCTTTCGCTTTCGTTGGTGCGGCCGTGGACGTCGGGGCCGCGTCCTTGTCTTTGGCTTTCCCAGCGGCCTTCTTCGGCGCCGCTTTCTTGGCGGCTAGTGTCGCCGGCGCCGGGCTCGCAGCGGACTTCTTGGGCTGTTTGGCCACGGATCAGATCCTCGCAGAGTTCGGGACTGTTAGGGCTTTGGGTCGAGTTTGGCCACAGTCAGGTTGCGAACCACGCAGGTATTGTGGATGCAGTAGATGCCGATGCCGTTCCCGAGCGGCGGCGCCTCGACGTGGTAGCCCGGGAAGTCCTCGCGCTTCCGGAGCCTATCGAGGTCGCACGTCAGGAACTTGGCGGCCATCTCAAATGGCATCGGTCGGAGCGGGAGCCCGTCTAGAGTCATGCTTGCGGAGACTTTGCGGACTTCGAGACGGACCCGCGCGAACCGGGGCTTTGTATCGTTGTTATCGCCCCCCCAAGGGGTAGAAGTCTCACTGAAGCTCGAACTGCTTCCGAAATTGCTTTTCGCCCAAGAGAACATTCCCGTGACTCCCACTACTTCTCGCAGATGCGTCTTGCTATTCAGCCGCGGGGCGATGCGCGCGGTGACCATGGATTCGAATTTGAAGGGCAACCCCGCCCACCGCCGCCGGCCCACGTAAATGCC
>DASWYH010000112.1:0-4669 GCA_036405095.1 Gemmata sp.
CGTACAGCGCGCCGTGCATCCGGCGCCAGTGCCCCGGGTAGGTACACACATAGGGGTAGATGCCCGGCTCCTTCGGGGCTGTGAACTTCAGTTGCTCGCTCTGGCGCGTTTGCAGGAGCTTGCTCTTCAGGAGCACGACCCCGGCCGGCATGTTGGGGACGTATTGCGCGGCCGCGGCCCCCGGTTCGGTCGCGAACGCTTCGGCCGCGTTCCCGATCTTCTCCAGGTTCCCCGGGGTCACGATCACGAAGTTGTGCGGCATGATGTCGGTGTTCTCGAACGCGAACTCCACCGGCTTGCCGGCCGCAACAACGATCCGCTCCTTGTCGAAGCTCATTTGGTCGAACAGCGTGCCCACGCGGAGCACGCGGACGCCGATGTCCGCCAGCTCCCGGCGGGCCGCCTTGGCCGCGGCCGGGTCGAGGAGCGCGGCGAGCCCCTCGCCGAGCTGCATGAAGTCGAGCGCGGTGGGCGTGGTGCGCTCCGCGACCGGCAACGAGCGGATGAACTTCAGGACCACATCGAGGGTGCCCTTGGCCTCGTCCCTGGGCCAGGTGCGCGCCGGGATGCGCAACAGCGCCTGAACCGCGGACGCCCGGTCGCCCTCGTCGCCCAGGAACTTCGCAACGGCCCTGAACGCATCGGCCTCCTGCCCGCGGACCGTGGCCAGCGCGAACATCGCCGCCCGGCGGATCACCCGGTCCGGCGACCCGACCCCGACCTTGAACGCCGCCTTCTCTTTCGGGGCCGGGTTCTTCAGCGCCTCGAACACCACCCGCTTGTCGGCGTCGAGCACGCGCACCGTGAAGTTGGCCAGCCGCGACCCGAGGTTGCCGTCGGTGCGGTTCCACACCACGATCTGCTCGACCGGCACCTCGCGGCCCAGGTCCACCTCCCACCACGGGTTATCGGTCCCCTCGCGGGTGTGGGTCGAGGAGCCGTCGGAGTAGGAGCCGTTGGTGTTGCCGTCGATCGCGCGGCTCGCGCTGCCCCCATAGTCGGTGCTGCTCTGGCTCGCCTTGCCCTTCCGGGCGGCGTTCTGCCCTTCGGCCAGTACCTGCACCTCGGCGAGGGTGAGGGTGCGCTGCTTCCCGGGCAGCTCGATCCGCACGTAGCGCCCGGTCACGCTCTTCCCGGGCTCGATGGTCTTCGCGAGGTCGGGCGGCAACCCGCCGAGCAGCGCTTTCACCTTCGGGTAGAGCGCGGCTCGGGCCGCCGGGTCGCGGACCATCGGGGCCGCGTTGATGAAGTCGGTCAGCGCGCCGACCGATTTTGTCGCCTGCGCCCAGGTCTTTTCAACCGCGCCGTCGGCCGCGATCAGTGCGACGTAGCCCATCTGGCGGGTGGTCGCGGTGCGCCCCTTCTCGGCCAGCGCGCTCAGCTCGGCGCGGGCGGCGGCGAGGTCCGCCTGCGGGCGCGAGGTGAGCAACCGTGCCAGGTCGTAAGCGACGCTCTCCTCGGTCGCGGCCGACTGGTCGCGCTGGTTAATGACGTCCACCAGCACCGCAAGCTCGGGCTTCTTCTCCTGCTTGGCGAGCGCGGCCACCGCCTCGCGGCGGAACTCGTCGCGCACGCCGGAGCGGAACAGGAGTTCGAGGTAGACGCCGGCGGTGCGGTCCATCTTCAGGAGGTCGTCGGTCGCAACGGACTTCAGGAAGTACCGCATGCCCGCGGGTGTGGTGAACCTGATGGGCCGCTTCTCCGCGATGGCCTTCTTGACGATCGGGTCGAGCGCCCGCATCGTTTCGCCCGCGACGTGCGCAACGAACTGGTCCGCGGGCTTGTCCTGCGCGACGAACACGACCTCCGCCGCTTCGGGCACGGTGTAGAAGCTCGCCGCGCGAACCGCTTCGAGCCGGACCCGCGGGTGCTCGTCGGCCGCGGCCTTCTTTAAGAGTTCGAGCGAATTCGGAACGCGGTCGCGCCACTCGCACAGCACCCGGACCGCCGCCGCGCGGGCGCGGAAGTCCGGCGATGTCAGCACGAGTTTCAATACGCCGTCGTTGACGATGTTGTGGTACTGGTAGACCCAGAGGATCTCAAGCAAAACGTGCGTGCGTGCCTCCAGGTCGTCGGAACCGCCGCCGAGGAATTTCTGGATAAAGGCGGGGTTAATCGCCTCGATCACGGCTTTCGAGTCGCGCGCGCCCAGCTCGATCTTCGCCCGGGCGCGGACCCGGTCCTCGGGGTGTTTGAGCAGTTCCAGTAGCTTCTCGATGCTCTCGCCCGCGATCTTCGGCGACTGCGACAGCGCGCGGCCGTCATAGGTGACCTTGTAGATGCGGCCCTTCGTGCGGTCGCGGCTCGGGTCGCGGAGGTTGTGCTGCATGTGGCCGATGATCGGGTTCTGCCAGTCGATGAAGTACAGCGCGCCGTCCGGGCCGGTCTTGCAATCCACCGGGCGGAAGTTCGGGTCGCTGCTGCTGAGGATCGGCTCCTGTTCCTGGCCCGTGAGGCTCCCGCCGAGGTCCGAAATGCGGTAGCGCAGAATCCCCTGGAACCCGATGCAGTTGGTGACGATCAGGTTCCCCTCCCAGTCGGCGGGGAAGTGCCGACTGGACAGGATCTCCATCCCGCCGCACGGGCGCGTGCGCTGCTGGTACACCTGGGGCGTGCCGCGGTGCTTCTCCACCACGCCGTTCTGGTCCTTCGGCAGGTGGCCGCTGAAGAGGGGCGCGTGGTACGGGTTGGCCCCGGTGCCGTCAACCACGATGTCCTGGCCCCACTTGTCGAACACGTGCCCGTGCGGGTTGGCGAACCCGTAGGTCACGTAGATGTCGAACTTCTGAGTCCGGGGCACGTAGCGGAACACGGCCCCGTTCGCGACCCGCTTGACCGGACCGTAGGGGTCTTCGACCTGCGAGTGGTGGAACGTCCCTTCCTGGAAGTACAGGGCGCCGCCGGGATCGAGTACGAAGCTGTTGGCGGTGTGGTGCGTGTCGGCGGTGTCGAGGCCGTGAACGATGCGCTCGCGGATGTCGGCCTTGTCGCCGCCCTTCGAGTCCTTCAGGAACACGAGGTCGGGCGCCTGCGCGACGATGACGCCGCCGTTGTAGAACTCGAAGCCGGTCGGGTTCTGGAGCCCGTCGGCGAACACGGTCATCTTGTCGGCCTTGCCGTCGCCGTTGGTGTCCTCGAAGATCAGCAGCTTGTCGTTGTACGGCTCGCCCGGCTTCCAGTGCGGGTAGTTGGGCCACACCGCGACCCACAGCCGGCCCTTCGTGTCCCACGCCATCTGGACCAGCTTCGCCAGTTCGGGCCACTGCTCCTCACTCGCGAAGAGCTGGACCTTCAGCCCCTTGCCGATGGTCATCTTCTGGATCGCGTCCTCGCCGGTGAGGAACAGGTGCGTGCCGTTCGGCCCCTTGCCCGGCTTGTTGGTCGTGACGGGAACCTCTTTGGGCAGGTTCGAGTCGTCGGCCTTCGCCTCCCGGCCCTTCGCGACGGCCCAAATGACCTTGTCGCGGTTGGCGGTCATGATGTCGAGCCGCTCCAGCTCCTTCTGCACCACTTCGTAGTTGGTCTGCCCGCCGACGAACTTGAGCCACGCGCGCCCGCCGTAGGTGGAGTACCCGTCGGTAACGCGGTAGCGCTGATACCAGTGGAACGCTTTGTCCAGAACCGCGGGCCGGAGCTTCGTCAGCAGGGCTTCGGCCGGCGGGGCGTACTTGCCGGCGCCCGAGAAGCGAGCGATGTCGATGAGTTCAGCGAGTTTGCGGTTCCCGTCTTCGGAGAGGTGGACGCCGTTGATCGTGAGCGGTTTCTTCGCGGCAGCGAAGGTGGCCTTCGTCGAACTAAATAGATCGACGAAGGCGACGCTGTTCGCCTTCGCCACTTCGGCCATCGCGTTGGTATAGAGTTCCAGGTTCTTGTTGATGCCCTCAACGGTCGCGCCGGTGGGCAGGTTCGGCGACTTGTGGTCCTCGAACGCGATCGGCGAGAACAGCACGAGGCGCGGCGCCGATTTGCCGTTGTACTTGCGCGAAAGGGTGTGCTTGATGAAGGCTTCGAGGTCGCCTTTGAACTTGGGCAGGCCCGCTTCGCCGGCCCACGACTCGTTGTAGCCGAAGAACGCGAAGATCACGTCGGCGTTGGTGCCCGCCTTCTCGAACCGGTTCGGGTTCACCACGCTCTTGTCCGCGACCGCGCCGGGGTTCGGCACCGGGGCGCTGGCGCTCAGCCACTGGTCCGGGGAGCCGAAGTCCTGGGACCGCAGGCGCACGTTGAGGTCATCGCCCGAGTAGCCCAGGTTGCGGATCGTGAGATCGAGGTCCGGGTGCCGCGCGTACAGGAACGTTTCGACCCAGCCGTCGTGCTGCATCCGGTCGGCGAGCGTGTTGCCGATGATGCAGACGTGGTCGCCCTTTTCGAGCGTGAAGGGGGCCGGGTTGTCCGCGGCAACCGGGGTTACAGGCGCAACCGGTTCGGTAGGTGGCAGGCGCAGCGCAAACAGCGCCGCGGCCGACCCCAAGACGAGGCCGACGGCGAGGAGAGAGCGGCCGACAGGCATAAAGTGGCTCCGGTTCGGAGGCGATCACAAGCGAAGGTAGGAGAGATGTTGTACCAGACGCGACACGCGAGGGGAACCGGGGGCCGATCTTCTCCGGCCCACAGCAATTACAGGGGACGCCGTACCCACAAAGAGAGACACCGGTTGTGGCGCCCTCAT
>DASWYH010000113.1:0-2557 GCA_036405095.1 Gemmata sp.
GCCGGGGTGCTGGTGCTCATCGTGATCCTCATCTTCCTCCAGAGCTGGCGAGCGCTGTTCGTGCCGGCCACCACGGTCCCTATCACGATCATCGGCGCGTTCGCGTTCATGCCGTTCCTCGGGTTCTCGGTGAACCTGCTCACCCTCTTCGGGCTGATCCTCGCGATCGGCATCGTAGTCGATGACGCGATCGTGATCGTGGAGAACGCGTCGCACCACATCGAGAACGGGATGAACCCGCGGAGCGCGACCATCCAGGCCATGAACGAGGTCACCGGGCCGATCATCTCGATCACGTTCGTCCTGATCGCGGTGTTCCTGCCCACGGCGTTCCTCGGGGGCATCACGGGGCAGCTCTACAAGCAGTTCGCTCTCACCATCGCGGCGACCGCGATCATCAGCGCGGTGAACGCGCTGACGCTGAAGCCCGCGCAGTGTGCGGTGTGGCTGAAGCCGGTCGCCAAGAAGGGCCGGTTCGCGCGGGCCTTCGACGCGGTGTACAAGCCGGTGGAGAACGCGTACTCGTGGCTCGTCAAGGTGCTGCTCCGCGTGTGGCCGGTGGCGCTGGTCGCGTTCCTGGCACTCGCGGTGGGAACCGGCGCGTGGTATCAGCAGACCCCGCAAGGGTTCCTTCCGGACGAGGACCAGGGGTACATCGTCATCGCGGTGCAGTTGCCGGACGCGGCCAGCATCGACCGCACCCGCGAGGTGACGGACCGCATGAATACCGTTTTGCGGAACACCACGGGGGTCGAAAACTGGTTCGTCCTCGGCGGGTTCTCGCTCCTGGACGGCACCGCCGCGCCCAACAGCGCCACCGCGTTCGCCGCGTGGCGGGACTGGAAGTACCGCATGGACCCGGCGCTCACCCAGGAAGCCCTTGTGGCGCGACTGCAACGGGAGTTCGCTTCGTTCCGCGATGTGGTTGTGCTCGTGCTGGTGCCGCCATCGATTCAGGGGCTGGGGTTCGTGGGCGGGTTCCAGCTCCAGGTCGAGGACCGCGAGGGGGTCGGGACCGACGTGCTCCAGGAGCGCGCCAACGCCATCGCCGCGGCGGCGGCCCGGCGCCCGGAGATCGAGGGCCGGCAGACCCGCAGCACCTTCCGCGCGGGGGTGCCCCAGATCTATCTCGACATCGACCGCGAGAAGGCCGAGAAGATGGGCGTGAAGATCGACGACGTGTTCAGCACGCTCCAGGCGAACCTCGGGTCAGTGTACGTGAACGACTTCAACAAGTTCGGACGAACGTACCAGGTCCGTATCCAGGCCGACGCCCGGTTCCGCGGCGACACGGATGTGATCAAGCGCCTCGAGGTGCCCGGCCGCGAGGGGGGCGTGAACCCGGACGGCTCGACGCGCGTGGGGCCGCGCCCGCGGGTGCCGCTCGGCACGCTGCTCTCCACCGATGTGGTGATCGGGCCGCAGTCCATCATCCGCTACAACCTGTACCCCACGGCCCAGATCCCGGGCCGCGCCAAGGAGGGCGTCAGCTCCGGCGAGGCCATCGCGGCGATGGAAGAGGTGGCCGAGAAGGAGCTCCCCCCGACGATGGGCTACGAGTGGACCGCGCTTTCGTATCAGGAGAAGCGGTCGAGCGGGTCCGCGTTCGATCTGTTCGGCAAGCCCATTACCGAGTCTTACATCGTGTTCGCGCTCGCGGTGCTGATGGTGTACCTGGTGCTGGCCGCGCTGTACGAGAGCTGGCTCCTGCCGTTCTCGGTGATCCTGGTGGTTCCGCTCGGGTTGCTGGGCGTGGTCGCGGCCGTCAACTGCAAGGCGTGGCTGCACGACCTGTACGTGGGGGCACAGCCGCGCATCGCCAACGGGACGGCCAGTTGGCTGGACCGGCACTACCAGAACGTCGCGTCTATGGACAATAACATCTACACGCAAATCGGGGTGGTGCTCATCATCGCGCTTGCGTCGAAGAACGCGATCCTGATCGTGGAGTTCGCGCGGGAGTTGCGGCTCGCGGGGCGCAGCGTCCGCGAGGCGGCCCTCGAAGCCGCGCGCATGCGGTTCCGGCCGATCATCATGACCAGCTTCGCGTTCATCCTGGGTGTGGTGCCGCTCGTGTTCGCGACCGGGGCCGGGGCGGCGAGCCGCCAGTCGCTGGGCACCGCGGTGTTCGGCGGGATGATCACCGCAACCGTGCTCGCCGTGTTCTTCGTACCGGTGTTTTATGTCGCGATTCAGGGCTTCATTGAGTTCCTGGAGAAGCACAAGTTGGGCGGCGCGATCCCCGGTCCGTGGTTAATTCTGGTGTGGCTCGGGCTGCGCACCCGGACACCCGCGAACGGGGAGCCGGCTCCGCAAGTGCCGGCGAGCAGACACAACCCGCACGCAAACGGGGAACCCACGGAGAAGGAAGCACCGGCGCCGGAAGCAGAGGCAGAACAGTGATCCCTAGAACAAAACGCCGCGTTACAAAGCCACATAAGCAACTTAAAACGCTTCTCGTTCTCTCGTCACCTCTCAGATTGTTTTACTAGCGACCGGCGCGACAGAACCGAATAAGAACACTTCAGCCGGCTCGATTCGGCTTCCATGTGGAAGC
>DASWYH010000114.1:0-3410 GCA_036405095.1 Gemmata sp.
CCAGTGGTTTTCCCACCTGGCGAAGGCTCTGGATCTGCGCTCGGCGCCCCGGCTCGCGGCCCTGTTCCTGGGCCTGATCCTGGCCCGCGGGCGCCGAACCGTTAGTTCCTGGATCCGCGCCGCTCAGCTGTCGGACCAGTACCGCCGGTGCTACGCCACCGTCGCCGCACTCGGGCGCCGCACCGAGCGCCTCGCCATGTTCCTGCTCCTCGAGCTCATCAAGTCGCTGGTGGCCGACGGGCCGCGCGTGATACGGGCCCTCGACGACACTCCAACGGAGCGGTACGGGCCGCACGTCGAGGGGGCCGGGGTGCATCACAACCCGACGCCGGGGCCGGCAGCCCATTCGTGTACGGGCACGTGTGGGTCGTCCTCGGCCTGTTGGTAGCGCACCCGCTCGGCGGGATCGTCGCGCTCCCCGTGCTGGCCCGGCTGTAGATCCGCAAGACGGATCTCGGGGCCATTGAGGCCAAGTACCGGCCCGCGTTCGCGACCAAGCTGGTGATGGCCGTCGATCTGGTGCGGTGGGCTCATTCGTGGCTGAAGTTGTGGGGGAAGGCGGTGTGGGCCGTCGCCGACGGGGCATACGCCAAGGCCCCGGTACTCAAGCCCCTAATCGTGCTCGGGGTCACCGTGGTGAGCCGGCTCCGGAAGGACGCGGCCTTGTGCTCGGTACCCCGGGCGCGGAAGGCGGGCACGCGCGGGCGCACCCTCGTGTACGGGGAGCACCGGGTGTCGCGGGCCGAGCGGGGCGGGCAACCGGGCGGGTGGGTCACGGGGACGTTCGAAGCAGCTCCTCGAAGGAGCCGCGACCGTGTTCGGCCCCCAGGGCAACAACACGCCTCCGCCCGACGGCACCAAGGCGGCCGAACTGGACGAGCAGATCGGGCGGCTCCAGGTGGAGCTCGCCTTCGTGAAAAAAATCTCCCGGCCTCGGTTGAGTGGAAGCGCGAGCCGATCGAGCCGAGCCATCCGCAGCTGAGCGCGCGTCGGCAGTGCGAGCTGCTGGAGTGGAATCGGTCCAGCTTCTCCTACGAGCCGGCCCAGGCCGACCCCGAGGGCGCGCGGCTGATGGCCCGGATCGACCGGTTGCACACCGAGAGCCCGTTCTTCGGTGCGCGCAAGTTGGCCGCGGTGCGGAGCACGCCGAAGGAGCCGGTGAACCGCAAGCGGGTGCAGCGCCTGATGCGGTTGATGGGCCTGGAAACGTTGTATTGCCGGCCCGAGACGGCGGTGCCGGGGCGGGACCACAAGGTGTACCCGTGCCTGCCAAGGAACGTGCCGATCGCGCGCCCGAATCAGGTGCGGAGCGCGGACATTACCCACGTGCCGATGCCCTCGGGGTTCATGTACCTGGCGGCGACCATCGACTGGTTCAGCCGGTACGTGGTGTCGTGGACGTTGTCCAACACGCTCGACGGCGCGTCCTGCCAGGAGATGTTGGAGGAGCCGCTGACGCGGGGCGCGCCGGAGGTACTCAACACGGATCAAGGGGTACAGTTCACGGCCCGCGCGTGGGCCCGTCGATTGGAGGGGGCGGGCGTGCGTGTGAGCATGGATGGCAAGGGCCGGTGCCTGGGCAACATCTTCGTCGAGCGCCTGTGGCGCAGCGTGAAATACGAGTACGCGTGCCCGTGCCGCCCCGGGACGGTGCTGGAGTTGGAGCGCGGATTGAGGGAGTACTTCGGGTTCTACAACGAGCGGCGGATTCACCAATCGCTCGAGTACCGAACGCCCGCTGATGTGCATCGACAGGAAAGCCGAAGACCCCCGGAGAAGTAAGAAACGCGAGCGCAAGCTCAAGGGCGAACCCACTTCGCGGTAGGCCCGATTTTGGTCTCGACAATGGGACCCACCATAGTGGCTGGCCCGGCTGCTCCTGGACCGGGTGGTGCCTGTGGACAAGGAGAGCGAGCGGGTGGACGTGGCCCTGCACTGAGTCGGCGGGACGGTGCGGTCGCACACCCTGACCCGCCCGGTCCGGGCGTACGCCCGGCACTCGGACTACCCACGCCTGGTGGACCGGATCCGCACGCTGTGCGCCGAGCGCCGGGGCTCGCGGGACATCGCACAGCAGCTGAACGCCGAAGGGTTCCGCCTGCCCAAGCGGGCCACGTCGTTTACCCCCGAGATGGCCCGGCGGCTAACGATCGCGCTCGGGTTGAGCCGCCGGGCCCGGCACGGGAACCGGGCCCGCTTGGAGGCGGACGAGTACCGGCCGATGGAACTGGCCCGGCGGCTGGGCGTCGGCCGCGACGCGGTCCGCGGGTGGGTGCGGTCCGGATACGTGCACGCGCGCCGCGATGCCGACACGCACCACGTGATCAGGGCCGACGCGGACGAGCTCGAGCGCCTCCGCGCCCTGAGCACGCAGTGTGCGTTGCCGCGGACCAGGGCGAACAGTGCCCGGCTGGCGGAACTCCAGAAGCCCAAGCCACGGCCGACGTGATAGACTCTGGGGCGGGCCGGTTCACGGTGGGCCGGCCCGCCCCAGTTCCACCCTCGAGGGCATAATGGCTGAGCCATCGAGACGTGCTTCCGGGATCTGAAGCAGGTGGTCGAGGCGGGTCACCAGCAGGTGCGCGGGGTGGCCGCGAACGTGGGGTGCTTCCACCTGTGCCTATGGGCCCTCACGATGACCGAGGTGTGGGCCTGGGATCAGAAGGCCGAGGACCTCGTGGCCCATCGGTCGGCCTCGCCGTGGGACGATCGGACCCGGCGTCCGAGCCACGCGGACAAGCGCCGGGCCTGGCAGCGGGTGCTGTTGGCCGAGGAAATTCAGGCCGTTGTGGGCGAACACCACGACCCGGCGAAAATTCAACAACTCGCCCAGCGGTGTCTCGACCTCGCCGCTTAAAACCTATATCTTCGCGCAAAGTACAGGCTGATCTGACGCGGGCACCGGTTGCGGGCCCGGGGCGCCTGGGCGATCACGTGGCGCACCAAGTTGTACGCCAGCAGGTGGCACCAGATCTCCCGGCGCAGCATCTCGGGCGTCTTCCCGCGGGGCACATCCATGGCCAACGTCTGCTTGATGTCGCGGATCGAAAGCTCGACCCGCCACCGATGGTGGTACAACTCCGCGAGGTCTTCGCGCGTGTACGCGGTGGGGTCCGTGAGCGTGGTCGCCACGACGACCCCGCGGGTCCGATACCCGGGCCGATCCACCCGGAACCGGAC
This sequence comes from Gemmata sp., assembly GCA_036405095.1. Lineage (GTDB taxonomy): Bacteria > Planctomycetota > Planctomycetia > Gemmatales > Gemmataceae > Gemmata. The sequence continues at coordinate 3,181 of DASWYH010000114.1, forward strand.
CTCGCGGACCGTCAGCACTTTCGGGGTGGCGTGGTACCCCGGCTTGTCCATCCAGGCCGGACGCGCGGGCCGGTTCCACGTCACCACGTGATCGCCCACGCCGGTGCCGAAGTCGTCGTGCCGGGATTGGTGCAACCGGATGGCGACATCGACCCCGCGGGCCTGCAACGCGGCCAGGAGCCAGTACGAACAATAGGCCCGGTCCGCGACGAACACGTCCCCGGGTTGGA
>DASWYH010000115.1:0-3853 GCA_036405095.1 Gemmata sp.
CTGTTCCGCGGGTTCTTCGCGCTCAACGCGCCCAACGGGCGCGACTACGAAACCGGGCTCACCCTCGACCTCGGCCCCAACGCGACCCCGCGGTTCACCGAACTGAACGTCGAGGGCAAGGGGTTCGGCGGCGCGCGCAACCTCCTGAAGCCCGGCGGCGAGTTCGGCACCCTCTACCAGCTCGAAGTGCGCGGCGACCCCGCAAAGAAACTCGTTCGCGTTTCGGCCGACGGCCGCGCGAGCGGTGAGCGCCCGTGGGCGCCCGCCGGGCTCAGCCTCGCCGAGATCACCGTGGGGGCGCGGTTCTACACCAACGGCCCCGGCGCACAAGAAGCGCGCGGGTTTGCCCGGTGCGACATCGCGGAAATTCTGCTCTACGACCGCACCCTTTCGGACGACGAGGCGAAACAGGTTCGCGCCTACCTCTCCGCGAAGCACGCCGATCTCAAGACGCACCTGCCGCCGAACCCGCCGGCCGCGGGCGAACGACTCGTACCCGTCAAAGACCCGCCCGCGGTGCAGGTGTTCGTGCCGGGCTTCTCCGTGAAACAGCTCCCGGTCGATCTCACGAACGTGAACAACGTGAAGTACCGCGCCGACGGGGCACTCGTTGCTCTGTGCTACAACGGCGACATCTGGGTTCTCAAGGACACCGACGGCGACGGCGTCGAGGACAAAGCGGAGCCGTTCTACACGAACAAGGGGAGCCTCCGCGCGCCCATCGGTATGGACCTCACCCCGCCGGGCTACAAGCACGGACAAGGGGTGCTCGTTGCCTGTAAGGGAAAGGTCGTGCTGATCGCCGACACGGACGGCGACGGCAAAGCGGACAAAGAGATTGTCGTCGCGGACGGGTGGAAGGAGATCGCGAACAACGTGGACGCGCTCGGCGTCGCGCTCGATCCGAAAGACGGGTCCGTTTACTACGGCCGCGGGGCGTTCAGCTACACCGGCCCGTACCGCGTCGATAAGGACGGCAAAGCGCACTACTCACTGAAGGACGAAGAAGGCACCATCATCCGGGTGGCCCCGGATTTCAAGTCGCGCGAGATCGTGGCGACCGGCATCCGGTTCCCGGTCGGGTTGCACTTCAACAGCGCCGGCGACCTCTTTTGCAGCGACCAGGAAGGCGCAACGTGGGTGCCCAACGGCAACCCGCTCGATGAACTCTTGCACATCCAGAATGGGCGGCACTACGGGTTCCCGGCGCGGCACCCCAGGCACCTCCCCAACGTCATCGACGAGCCGAGCACCTTCGACTACGGCCCGCAGCACCAATCGACGTGCGGGTTCTGCTTCAACGAGCCCGTGAAGAAGGGCGGCCCCACCTTCGGCCCCCAGAGCTGGGCCGGCGACGTGTTCATGACCGGCGAGTCGCGCGGGAAGCTGTACCGCACGCAGTTGGTGAAGACCGGAGCCGGCTACGTCGCGAAGAACCACCTGTTCGCGGCCCTTTCGATGCTGACAATCGATTGCTGCCTCGCGCCCGATGGGGCCCTGGTGGTTGCGTGCCACAGCGGCGGCCCCGACTGGGGCAGCGGGCCGACCGGAAAGGGGAAGCTCTTCAAGATCGCTTACACCGACAAAGCCCACCCGCAACCCGTGCTGGTGTACCCCGCCGGAGCGCGGGAAGTGCGGGTCGAGTTCGACCGGCCGGTTGATCCGCAACTGTTGCGCGATGTGCTCTCGCAAACGAAGCTGACCGCCGGGAAGTTCGTCCGCGCCGGCGACCGCTTCGAGACGTTCTGGCCGGGCTACGCGGTGGTGCAAGCCGAGAAGGCCGCGCCCCGGTTCAGCATCGGGGTGCATTCGGCACAACTGACCCCCGACCGCCGGACCCTGGTCCTCGCAACCGATCCGATGCGCGGCGCGGGGCATTACGCCCTGACGCTTCCGGGAATGGGCCGCCCCACAAAGGAGGACGCGCCGAAGGGCGAACGGCCGCAGCACCCGCAGATCGATCTCGACTTCGACCTGAGCGGCGTTGAGGCGACGTGGAAGCCGAAGAACGGGAGCGCGTCCGTGTGGCTGCCCTCGCCCGATCTTGCGGTGTCGCGCCGGCTCACCGAGGGGAGCGCCACGCACGAGGCGTTTTGGAAGTCACTGGGGCAGCCGGGCGAGCTCCGGTTGCGGGCACAGTTCGACCTGTTCAACGCGCTGCGACCGGCCGTTCAGCCCGGCTCGAAGCTCGATTTTGAATCGCCTGCGGAGAACGTAACGGTTGCGTTCAGCGGTTCCGGGGCGCTCGAAGTCAACACGTCCGGCCTCGGCGGACGGGTCACGATCAGCGGCAACGCTTCGCGCTCGAATGGGAGCTTCGGCGCCGAACCGAAACCGGGCCAAACGGCACGGGTGGAGTTCGTTTTGGACTCCGCGCACCTCGACGGGCCGAAATTCTCAATCGCGTACAACACGGACGAGGACAAGCGCACGCGGCCGTTCCCTCTTCACCGCGCGCTGGTCCCGTGGACCGACACAAAAGCCGAGATCGGCCAGGCGCTCGCTGTCGCGCGCCCGCGCGAACTCGACGGCGGGAGTTGGGCGCGCGGGCGGAAGGTGTTCTTCGGCGAGCAAGCCGGGTGCTTCAAGTGCCACAGCGTGAACTCGCAAGGCGGGAACATCGGTCCGGACCTCACGAACCTGATCCACCGCGACTACACCTCGGTGCTGCGCGACATCACGCAACCGAGTTTCGCGATCAACCCCGATTACCTGGCGTCGGTGGTGACGCTCCAAACCGATCGCGTACTCACGGGTGTGGTGCGCGCGGTCGGCGATCAGCTCCACATCGGCGACAGGGACGGCAAAATCACCGCCGTGGCGAAGAACGACGTTGCGGCCGTCAAGCCGTCGCTGCTGTCGATCATGCCGGACGACCTCCTGAAGAAGCTGAGCGCCGAGCAGGTCCGCGACCTGCTCACCTTCTTGCTCACGCCCGGGCCGCACATGCCGGAGGACTACACCGGTCCCGAGAAGCGCCCGAAGCCGCGCACGCTCGCGGAAGTGAACGCGGCGCTCGCCGGCGCCCCGAACCCGCCCGCGAAGACGCGCCCGATCCGTGTGGTTCTGGTGGCGGGGCCGAAAGACCACGGGAAGGGCGAACACGATTACCCCGCGTGGCAGAACACGTGGGCCGAGTTGCTCTCCGCGGGCGACAACATCACGATCGGAACCGCGATGGGGTGGCCGACGAGAGAGGAGTTCCAGAAGGCCGATGTGATGGTCTTCTTCCAGCGCGGCGACTGGGACGCGCGCCGCGCGGCGGACGTTGACGCCTTCCTCGAACGCGGCGGCGGGCTGGTTTACCTGCACTGGGCGGTTGACGGCCAGAAAGACTCACCCGGGTTCGCCAAACGTATCGGGCTCGCGTGGGGCGCCGGGGCGAAGTTCCGTCACGGCCCCGTGGAACTCGATTTCAAGGACACGAAACACCCGATCACGCGGAACTTCGACAAGCTCAAACTGGTCGACGAGAGCTACTGGCAGCTCACCGGCGCGCTGCCGAAGGAGCGCGTGTTGGGCTGGGCCAACGAAGACGCGAAGCCCCAACCGCTGTTCTGGGCAACCGAGCCGGGTAAGGGGCGGGTGTTCGTGTCGATCCCGGGGCACTACTCCTGGTCCTTCGATGACCCGCTGTTTCGCGTGTTGCTGCTGCGGGGTATCGCGTGGACCGCACGGGAACCGGTGGACCGGTTCAATGAGCTTGTGCTGCCCGGCGCGGACCTCGCGAAGTGAAGCGATGAGGACTTTGGCGCGCAAATGCGGAGCGAGTTTTCGCAAGGACATCTACCGGCGCCCCGCTCGTGGAACGAGCGGGGCGCCCTCCCGACGTTCCTAACCCCGAATTTCAGAC
>DASWYH010000116.1:0-4987 GCA_036405095.1 Gemmata sp.
GCGCCACCGTGCGCTGGCTGTCGGCCACCGACACGCGGCCGGACGCGGCGGCGAGTTCGTCGGCCCGGATCGTTTGCACCTGCCCGCCGGCGTTGGTCGCCGGGGCCGCGGCGGCCTTGCGCCGGGCGTCGATCTCTTCCATCGTGCCGAACAGCAACATGCTGCGGCCGATCGAGACCTGATCGCCGGGGCGGAGCCGGCGGATCTGGACCGCGGTGCCGTTCACCCGGGTGCCGTTGGTGCTGTCCAGGTCGGTGAGGATGATGTCGCTGTCTTCGGTCTGGACCTTGGCGTGGAACCGGCTGACGCGCTCGTCGTTGAGGCGCAGCCCGTTGCCCTCCTCCCGGCCGATCGTCACGGGGACCGGCAGGTCCTTGTAGACCCGCCCTTTATCGACCCCTTCGAGAACCAGGAAGGTAACGGTGCGCATGGGATGATCCTGTGCGGGTGCCTGACCCGGTCGGAGCGGGAGGCCCGATGAGTGTGGTATAGCACAACCAGTTCGGATCGGGCGTAAAAACCGCTGAGGGGAGTACGCATCACCTCCGCGTATTCTCCACGTTTGAGGTGTGCCTGTCAATTTCTTCTGAACGAGATACCAGGGCCGTCACACTCTCGCTCGTGCGGGGGCGGGCGGTGGATCGGGCGAAGTGCTTTTCAGGGCGCTCCCGCTCCCCATTTCGCCCCCCGCGCCGGGGCCTCTCTGCGTCGCCCTGGGGTATCTTGACAGGGTCCTGGATATCTTGAAGGAGAGAGGACCCGGGGCCACAATCATGTGGCCGCCCGGATGGTTCGGGCCAGTGGGCGCCGACCTCCGGACCGAGGCACCGGGGAGGGAACGGTCGTGGGGCTCGCCGGGAACTGGACACGGGACGGGCGGCTGCTGTTCGCGACCCGGTGCGCGCGGATGTTCGCCTACGGCCTGCTCTCGGTCGTACTGGTGCTGTACCTGGTCGCACTCGGGTTGAAGGACTGGGAGGTCGGTCTACTGCTGTCGCTCGCGCTCGCCGGGGACACGGTGATCTCCCTGTGGCTCACGACCACCGCGGACCGGTTCGGCCGACGGCGCACGCTGATCGTCGGGGCCGCCCTGATGGCGCTGGCCGGAACCGTGTTCGTCTCGACCGACCACGTACTCCTGCTCGTGCTCGCCGCCACGGTCGGCGTCATCAGCCCCTCCGGGAACGAGATCGGCCCGTTCCTGCCCGTGGAGCAAGCGGCCCTCGCGCACATCGTCGCCGACGACCGCCGCACCGACGTGTTCGCCTGGTACAACCTCGCCGGCTCGTTCGCAACGGCGCTCGGGGCCGTGACGGGCGGGCTGATCGCCTCCGGAGCGCAGCAGTTGGGCCTCGTCGGAGCCGCCGCCTTCCGGCCGGTGCTGCTGACCTACGCCGGCATCGGTGCGGCGCTGGTCGGCGGTTTTGCCCTGGTCTCGCCCGCGGTCGAGGTGGCGCGGGACGGGACCCGCCCGGCCCCCAAAATGGTGCTCGGGCTCCACGAGTCCCGGCGGCGCGTGTTCCAGTTGTCGCTGCTGTTTGCCCTGGATGCGCTCGGCGGCGGGTTCGTGGTTCAGAGCCTCATCGCCTACTGGTTCTACCTCACGTACCGAACCGATCCGGCGCTGATCGGGACGATTTTCCTGTGCGCCAACGTCCTGGCCGGGGTGTCGGCACTCGCCGCCGGGTGGCTCGCCCGGCGGATCGGGCTGCTCAACACGATGGTCCTCACGCACCTGCCGTCGAACGTGCTGCTGGTCCTCGTTCCGCTGATGCCCGACGTGTACTGGGCGGTGGGGGTGCTGTTGTTGCGGTTCAGCATCTCGCAGATGGACGTGCCGACCCGGCAGGCGTACACGATGGCCGTGGTGCGGCCCGACGAGCGCTCCGCCGCGGCGGGCGTCACCGGGGTGGCCCGCTCGGTGGGCGCGGCGGTCTCACCGGTCGCGGCAACGGTCCTGGTCGGCACCGCCGGGTGGGCGAGCGTGCCGTTCTTCCTCGCCGGGGGGCTGAAGATCGCTTACGATCTGCTGCTCTACCAGGCCTTCTCCCGCACGGACCCCGCGGGCGCGCCCCTCGTGCAGCGCCCCGCCCCGCCCGGGGACCGGTAAGGCGCGGCCCGCCCGAGCGCGAAACGCCCCCGTCGCCCGCCGGCCCGTTTCGCGCTCGGGCTTGTCGCGCGCGGCGGGGTGCGGGTAATAGGTAGGCCCGGGGCGGAGGGCCGCACCGGTTCCACACCGAGGGGCGCATGACACGGACGTTCTGCGCGCTGGCCGTGCTGCTTCTCGGCACCGGCCCCGCGCTCGCCGGCAACGGCTTCGATTACGCGCCGCCGGTCGCGCCCGCGCCGCCGGACCTCGGCGGGCTGGTCGTGCGCCTGGGGCTCATCACCGCGGCGCTCGTCGGGCTGTGCCTCACCGTGCTGTGGTTCGCGCGCCGGGCCAACCGCCCCGCGGGCGGGACCGGGATCGGGGACGGGGACGGGCGGCTCAGACTGGAAGGGACCCTCGCGCTCGATCGGACGTGCGGCGTCCACCTCATTTCGGTGGACGGCCAGACCGTGGCGCTGACCACCGACGGCACCGGGCTGCGGTCGCTGGTCGTGCTCTCGGAGCCGTTCGACACCACCCTCGCCGCGGCCCAACAGGCGGACCCGGCGGCGCCCGCGGCCGAACCGGAACCGGCGGCGGGCGCGCCGCCGGCCCCGAAGTGGTCAGCGGATGATGTTCGCCAGCTCTTGCAGCGTGTCGTTCGTCGTGCTGATGGTCCGGGCGTTCACCTGGAACCCGCGCTGGGCCACGATCAGCCGTGAGAACTCGATCGCGATGTCCACGTTCGCGCTCTCCAGCGCCCCGCCCTGAACCACCCCGCGCCCGCCCTGACCGGCGAGCCCGACCAGCGCCTCACCGGACGCCACCGACGACCGGAAGTAGTTGTTCCCGGTACGGAGCAGGCCGTCCTCGTTGTTGAACCCGGCGATCGCGAGCTGCGCCAGGTTGATGGTGCGCCCGTTGGTGAACTTCCCTTGCAGGACGCCCGTCGAGTCGATCGACACGTCGGTCAGCGTGCCGAACCCGGAGCCGTCCTGGTTGATCGCGCTGACCGTGGTCGCGCCGCCGAACTGCGTCAGCCCGTTCGTCAGCCCCGGGGTGCCCAGGTTGAGCGCGACGGTTTGCGCGGTGGTGATCCCGGGGAGCCCGGTGATGCTCACGCTGAGCGAGGCCGGGCCGACCAGCAGGCCGTTCTGGTCGAACGTGACGGGGCCGCCGGTCACGGTCGCGGTGCCGCCGCTCACGAGGGCGCTGGCGGTGTACGTGTTGGCCGCGGTCTTGGTGAACGTCACCGTCAGCGCGCGGGCCGTGCTCTGCGAGTCGTAGATCTGGATCGCGGTGGTGCCCACGTCGCCCACCTGGAGGGCGCTGCTCAGGTTCCCCTGGTAGCTGACGCTCGTGGTCTTCACCCCCGCGGCCCCGGTGCCGAACGGGATCTGGATGTCCAGGTTCCCCGGGATCTGGAACGCCGGGTCGGTCGCGCTGCCCTCGCCCACGCCCCCGAACCGCTGGACCCGGAACCCGGTCGAGGGGTCGACCAGGAACCCGGACGAGTCCACGCTGAACGCCCCGGCCCGCGAGTACGCGATGTCCTGGCTGTTGCGGAGCACGAAGAACCCGGTGCCCTGGATGCCCGCGTCCAGGTTCCGCCCGGTCGGGTTCAGGTTGCCCTGCGCGAACTGGGTCCCGATCGACCCGACGCCCACCCCGAACCCGACCTGCGCCGGGTTGGTGCCGCCGATCCCGGCCGACGAGCTGGTGCCCGAGTTGAGGGTCTGGTACACCACGTCGCGGAACACCATCCGCTGGTTCTTGTAACCGGTCGTGTTGATGTTGGCGAGGTTGTTCCCGATCACGTCCAGGGCCGACGAGTTGGTGGTCAGGCCGCTCGAACCGACGAACAGGGCATTCAGGGACATCGTGAGAAGCTCCTAGGGTGTAAGCGCGTTTGGATGAAGGACGAACGAATGAGGTTCGGCTTTCGGGTCGGGGTCCGTGGTGCGGGCACGCGGCCCGCACCACACGGGGTGTGCGGGGGTCACGCAACGACGCTGTTGATCTGGTCGAGGCCCACCTGATCGGCGCCGACCTGGAGGACGAACTTGCCGTCCTGCGACTGGACCGAGGTGACCGTCCCGGTCCGGCTCGGGGCGTCGGCGCTCAGGGTGTACTCGATCGTCTTGCCGATCAGGTCGGAGCCCTGGGTCAGCTGTTGCAGCTTGAGCATCTCGCCGAAGCTGGCGTTGAGGCTCTGGATCCCGGAAACGGTGTTCAGGGTCGCGATCTGCTGGATGAAGTCCTGGTTGCTGACCGGGTCGAGCGGGTCCTGGTTCTGGAGCTGCGCGATGAGCAGCTGGAGGAACTGGTCCTGGCCCAAGCCGGACAGGGCACCGGTTGCGCTTGCCATACGTGTCTCCTTACGAACGGGGATAAGGGGTCAGGCCATCACGTCGATGGCGCCGGCGGCGCGGGCCGCCCGGGTGCGGGCCGTGATCGGGGCCGCGGCCGGCCGAACGGGGTCCGCGGGGAACTCCGAGCGGTAGCCGCCCCAGTTATTACTGGTGTCGGAGCCCGCACCGGAACTGGTGTCGGTGGCGACGTCGAAGTTCTGCACCGTCACCCCGGCCGCTTCCAGGCGCTGCCGGAGCTCGGGCAACTGGCTCTCAATCATTCGGCGAACGGCGTCGCTCGACACCACCACTTGTCCGTTAATTGCGTCCCCGTCGGAGGTGAGCCGGATCCGGACCGGGCCGAGCTCGGGGGGATCGAGCCGCATCCGGAACTCGGTCGCGCCCTCGCGGGTCGCGACGTGGGCGTGGGTGATGATCCCGTCGGCCACCTGGGCCACCGGGTCCGGGGTGCGGACGCCCGTGGCCGTTTGCGCGGCGGTGACGGCGTGCGGGGCCGGGGCCGCCGGGAGCACCGGGGCGGCCCCGG
>DASWYH010000117.1:0-2130 GCA_036405095.1 Gemmata sp.
AGCTCCCGAGCCTGAACGGGCCGCTGCCGCCCGCGACAAATACGGTCAGCGCGGCGGCCCCGTCCGATGTGCCGCGGCTCGCGCTGCCGTCGATCACGACGCCGCCCGATGAACCGCTCGTTATGCCCGGGGCTGCCGCCAAGCCGAACGAGTTGCCTCCGCTCCCCTCCATGTCCCCGGAGAAACCGCCGGTTCCGCCGGTCCCGGCGACCCCGGTCGGGCACACCGAACCCGCCGTGCCGCTTCCGCCGGTGTTGCCCGTGGTTCCGACCGTTGCAGGGTCCGCTCCGGTGCCCCCCGAACTGCCCGCGCCGTCAGTCCCGCCGCCCGCGCCAACCGCCCCACTCCCGGCGCCGGCCGGGACCGAGGCGCCGCCGGTGCTGCCTCTCCCGGCGCCATCCGCGAGCCCAGTGGACCCGCCGAAGCCGGTCCCGGCCCCTCCGCTGGCGGTGCCTCTTCCGGAGGCACCGGTGAACCCGCCGAAGCCGGTTGCGATCCCGCCGGTTCCGCCGACCAAGCCGAGCGCCACCGTTGAGCCGCTCGTTCCGCACCCCGTAGACGCACCGAAGGTCGCCCCGGCGCCGGTCGCACTTCCGACCCCGACGACCCAACCCCCGGCGCGGCCCACTCCGGCGCCACTCGCAACCTCTGTCACGGAAACCAGTACGCAAGGTCCGGGTGAAGCGCTCGCGGGTACGAAGTACATCGTGATGAAAGACGATAAGATCATCGAAGGGGCGGTCACCCTTCGCGGGGATGTCGTGGTCGTCCGCCAGGGGGCGCTCGATCGCTCGTTTTCGAAGGGACAGGTGCAGTTCGTTGCGGACAACAAGGACGAGGTGTACAAGTACCAACTCGCAAAAGTGCCTGCGACCGACATTCCGGCGCGGCTGAAGGTTGCGCGGTGGTGCATGTTCAGTGGGATGCGCGAACAGGCGCTGACTGAGGCCCGCGAGGTGCAGAAGCTCCAGCCGGCCAACGCGGACGCGGCGTCACTGGTGCGTTCGCTGGAGCAGTCGCTCCGGCAGTTTCCGCCGGCGGACGCGCCGAGGATGACCGCGCCGGCCACGCCCACCTTCCCGGCCGAGTTGTCGGCCCGGCCGGTTGCGCCGGGCGCGGGAGCTGATCCGGACCTGGCACCGGAGGCCATCAACTTGTTCGGCGCAAAGGTGCAACCGATCCTGGCGAACCAGTGCGTGAGCTGCCATGCCAAACCGGATCACGCCGGAACATTCAGGCTGGTGCGCGTGGATCCCGCCGGGGCCGGGCACCAGCAGACAAAAGCGAACCTGTTGGCCGTCACCAAGCAGATCCGTAAGGACGACCCGGCCGCGAGCCCGCTACTCGTCATGTCCATCACCGCACACGGCGGGCAGAAGGCGGCCTCCTTGGCGACACGTCAGGCCGTTGCGTATCGCACCCTGGAAGCCTGGGTCGCGCTCGCGGTCGGAACTCCGTCCGCTGTGCCCCCAGCACTTCCGGCACCTTCGCTCCCGGCCGCGACGCCCCCGGCGCCCCCGACCACTTCGGTTCCGGCCCCGGACCTGCCCCCTGCGCTCCCTCCGGTGCCGCCCCCGGCGGTCGGAGTTCCCTTGCTGCCGCCGGTGACGAACCCGCTTCCGCCTGGTGCGCCGGTGACGCCCGAACTGCCGCCCGCAGCGCCGGTTGCTCCGTCGGTGCCTGTCACCCCGCCCGCACCGGGCCCCAACCCGGCACTCCCTCCGCTGCCCGCGAGCCCGCCGGCGCTTCCGCCCGTTCCGGCCACACCCCCCGCACCCGCGCTGCCGGTTCCCCCGGCGCCGCCGCAAATTCCCGCCGCGGACCCGTTGTTACCCCCAGCGCCGGTGCCGGCTGGGCCCGTGTTGCCGAACCCGACCGGCCCCACCGCGCCGCCGATTCCGCCCGCGAGCGAGGTGCCCGCGGTTCCGCTCCCCCCGCTTCCGGCCACGGGTGGGTTCGGCTCGGCGGCTCCGCCCAAACCGCCCGTCACCGGGCCCGTCGGGGACGAGTTCGACCCGTCGGCATTCAATCAAGGACTTCCGAAATAGTCGCAGCAACGTGAACATGGGGCGGGACTCAAATGCGCCGCCCCCGTTGTTTGCTTATCTGACAGAGAGTGCAGCCCGCAGA
>DASWYH010000118.1:0-3400 GCA_036405095.1 Gemmata sp.
CGCTGACTTCTTCATGTGCAAAAACCTAACCGCAACCAATTAACGGCCCCGAAAAGTGCGGGTGAGGTGAGACCGGCGGGTGGGTGCCCAAAACACGAGCGCCGAGCACAGGACCGGGCGCGACGGTACCGATCCGGCCCGGTGGCACGTGCGGGCACGGTTCCCCACGAGGGAGGCGAACCGGCTTTTTGAGGGGGAATCGATCGCCGGGCGTCAGGCGGCGGCGGTAGTGTTTCAGGGGGCCGCCGCGTCGTGAGTGGCACTTGACCTCGCCCGACGGGGCGGGAGCGGCACGTGGCCCTTTGGCTGATGAGGCGCTCCTGGTTGTAACGTGCCGCGAACTCGCGGCACGAGGGCGGTACAGGTGGCGCCCCCGAGCCCCGGAACTGATCGAGGCGCTCCCGGCGCAGAACTCGAGCCCGGCGCTCGGCGAGCGTATTCATGTTCGGCCCCGAGACCCGACCCGCTTCACCTCGGGCTACCCGTCTCGACTTTACGCGCGCATTTTCTGTCGTCTGTCGCACCGCACCGCGGGATTGATTACACTGGCCACGCTCTCGCCTCCCGCCACTGCTGCCACTTGCCATGCTCATACTTCACACCCCCCCTGCGCCCCGCGCCGGTCTTCCGACCGAGCCCGTCACGCGCCGTAATTTTCTCCGCGCCGGGGCGCTCGCGCTCGGCGGCCTTACGCTGCCCTGGCTGCTCGAAGCCCGAGCGAGAGCCGCAGCGCTCGACCCCGCGTGGGTGAAGGACCGGGCCGTTGTGGTCGTGTTCCTCGGCGGCGGGGCCAGTCACATCGAGACGTTCAACCCGAACATGGACGGCCCCGAGCCGTCGCGCTCCCTCACCGGGGAGGTGAAAACCACGCTCACGGGTGTCACGTTCGGCGGGACGTTCCCGGAACTCGCCAAGCACGCCAAGGACGCTGTCATCGTGCGCGCCTTCAAGCACCCCGTCGGTAACCACGAGCAGGCGATCAGCCACGTCCTCACCGGCGGCACCGACACAACGGGCCAGGCGAAGGACGGCCAGAGCATCGGGTCGTTGTTCGCGCGCGTGCGCGGCGCGAACCACCCGAAGACGGGGCTGCCCACATACGCGCTGCTCTCGGACCCGCACAGAGACCCGCAGTACAACCGCGAGAGGAACCGTGTGGCGGTCGGATCGCGGTCCGGGCCGCTCGGCGCCGCCTACGAACCGTTCGTACCCGCGGGCAAAGGCCCCGCGCTCCGAAACATGGCGCTGAACGTTCCCGCCGGACGGTTCGCGGAGCGGCTCGAACTGCTCCGCGGTCTCGACGACGCACGGCACAGCGCCGACGCCGACACGAGCGAGAACCCGTTCGAGCAGCAGGCCGCCGACCTGTTGCTCCGCGGCGCGAGCCAGGCGTTTGACCTCTCGAAGGAGCCCAAGAGCGTTCAGGACAGGTACAGCACGACTTCGTTCAGGACCGGGAAGAAGTTGTTCGAGCCGTGCCTCATCGGCAAGCAGTTCCTGTTGGCGCGGCGGCTCATCGAAGCCGGGGTGGGGTTCGTGACGGTGCAGAGCGCCGGGTGGGACATGCACGCGGACGGCAACAACCCCGGCGTGAAGGACGGAATGGAGATGCTCGGCCGGCCGCTCGACAAGGGGCTGTCGGCGTTTCTCACGGACCTGCGCGAGCGCGGGCTGCTGGAAAAGACGCTGGTGGTCGTGACCGGCGACTTCGGGCGCACGCCCAAGATCAACAAGAACGGCGGGCGCGACCACTGGCCCGGGCTCTGCACGCTGGCCCTCTTCGGCGGCGCGCTGAAAACCGGACAGGTGATCGGCCGATCGGCGCGCGACAACGGTTCCCCGGCGAGTGACCCGGTCACGCCGGGGCACCTGCTGGCAACGGTGATGCACCACCTGTTCGATGTCGGCGCGATTCGCATCACCCGCGAGGTGCCCGCGACGATCGCGAACGTGGTTGCGGGGCACGAGCCGATTCCCGCCGTGTTCTGACCGGTGCGCGGGGCAACGGCCCGCGCACCGGCGAATCACACCTTCCGCAGCGCGATCGTGAGTTGCTGCCCGTCGATCTTGGCTGTTGCGGTGTGAACGCCCGCGCCCGCAAGCGGTTCGGCGCTCCACTGCGTGGCCTGCACAGCGGTCGCAATCGCCTGCTGCTGCTCCGCGATCGCTTTCGACAGCACAGGCGCATCGGTGGACAAATAAAGCGCGATCTTGTCGAGCAGATCGAGCTTCGCGTCCTTGCGGGCATTTTGCACCTGCCGAATCACGTCGCGGGACAAGCCTTCGAGTTTCAGTGCCTCGGTGACGGTCGTGTTGACGGCCACCTGCGTGCCCCGATCCGCGACCCCGCACCACCCTGGGGCGGCCGTGTACTCGATGTTGAAGTCCGCCGCGGTGAGCCGGACATCCGCGATCTCGACCGAACCGCTTTCGAGGGCCGCGACGAATTCGGCTTGGTTCGCCAGGGCCACGGTTTCTTCCGCTTCGCGCAGTTTCGCGCCCAACTTGTTACCCGCGACCTTCTTGTTGAGTCGCGCAACCCCGGTCAGAAGCGGCCCGCTCGCCGGGTCGTGCAGCCGAACCGCTTTGACGTTCAGCTCGTCGAGGATGAGGTCACGGAACCGCTCGACGGCGCGCTGCTCCGCGACCCCGAGGACGACGCCCGAGTTGTCTTTCGCGCGCGACGGCGACACGGCCAACTCCGTGAGCGGTTGCCGCACGTTGAGTTTCGCCTGCTGCCGGGCCGCGAGCCCGAGCGAGATCACCCGCTGAACGGCTTCCATGTCCTCCGACAGTGGGATATCAACCAGCGCCTTGTCGGCCTTCGGGAAGTCGCACAGGTGAACGCTCTCGGGGTCCGTGGGCAACCGCAGGTTGCGCCACATCACTTCCGTGATAAAGGGCACGCACGGCGCCATCACTTTGCACAGCGTTGTGAGCGCCGTGTAGAGCGTCTGATAAGCGGCCTGCTTATCCTTGAGCCCCGCGGCATCGAGATCGGCGTTCTTGCTGTGCAGCCGGTCCTTGTTGCGGCGGACGTACCAGTTCGACAATTCGCCCTCAATGAACTCTTCCGCGTAGAGCGCGAACGTCATCACGTCGTACGCGGCGAAGGCGAGGTTCGCCTCGTTGATCAGCGCCTGAAGGTTCGAGAGCAACCAGCGGTCGATGTCCGGGCGCTCCTGTACGGGCACCGGCGGCGCCGACGGGTCGAACCCGTCACCGTTCGCGTAGTTGCAGAACATCGCGTAGGTATTCCACAACTTGAAGAACACGCGCGACCGCACGTCGTTCGCCGGCTCCGGCCCGAAGTTCAGGTTCAGGGCCGGGTTCTGGCGGCAGTACAGCCACCGCATCACGTCCGCGCCGATGGCACTGAACGGGAGCGTGCCGCCCTTCG
>DASWYH010000119.1:0-12072 GCA_036405095.1 Gemmata sp.
ACCCTGACCAACGGGGCCGAGGGCCAGATCCGGTACTTCCTGAGCCTCAGCGAGGCCACCCCGGAGCTCAAGAAGCGGCTCGAGGAGGCGCTGGCGATCAAGGGCGGCTGGGACACCGCGGTGCGGGAGCTGCACCAGGTCCAGGAGGAGCTGCGGCGGCTCACCATCGATCAGGACCGGATCCGCAAGAACCTGCGTGAGACCCCCAAGGAGGCCGAGGTGTACGCCACCTACCTCAAGAAGCTCTCCGACCAGGAGAAGGAGATCGACGCGCTGACCGCCAAGGAGAAGCAGCACACCGCCGCCGAGTTCAGCGCCCGCAAGAAGTACGAGGACTACCTCGCCAACATCTCCGGGTGAATTCGCATTGCTCGGAGCCATGTTAGCCAGTCGATGAACGGCTGATCGCGATGCGACTTTTCGTCAAAGGTAGCGCCGAGCGATTGTGAACGACTTCATCTCTCCTGTATTTTTGGCGCTTCCACGAAGGCGGGGAAGCAACTCCAGTAGTTTCAAGCTGGTAGCGGACAAAAAAAGAACTGAGGGCATAAAGCACTTCACACAAAAAACGATCACTTCTTCAATATTAATACAATCATATCATAATATATTGTCGAAGCCGCTCGAAAATCTTCGCTATCCATGACCCGGCCGCTCCCACGCCCGCATTCACGTGTGCCCTTGTCTCCCTCCCCACGGGAGAGACAAGGGCACACGTGAAGGAGACACTTACCACCAAGTCAAGAGATCCAACTTCATTTCGTAAATTCGACCGCGGGCGTCTTCCCAACGGGGAATGGACCGGCACCAACTTCCCGTTCACCTCTTTGCATTTTTACTATCAGCTGTTCTGCTCTACACTTCGGGCGAATTTCGAGTGATTTCGGCTTCCTGGTGTCGAGATCCGACGCGAACCGCGACCAACTCAAGGGGGATACGCGGGTGCGGCCCGGGTTCCATTTCCCTGGTGCAGTGCGGTACACTACATGGTGAGGTGAACCATGTCGGTGACATCTGCCACTCTCCTGGACCGGCTCCGCAACCCGCGTGACGCAGACGCGTGGGGGCGGCTCGTGGCGCTGTACGCTCCGCTCATTCGGGTGTGGGCGGAGCGGCTCAACGTCCGCGGGGCTGATGCCGACGATCTCGTGCAAGAGGTCATGGCAGTGGTGGTGCGACGGTTCCCGGAGTTCGTTCACCCGGACCGGCCCGGGGCGTTCCGCGGGTGGCTCCGGGCCATCGCCGCGAACTGCGCGCGCACGATGTGGAAGGCCCGTAAGATGAACCCCACCGCGCCCGGTGGTTCGGACTTCGGGAGCTACCTCTCCCGGCTCGAAGACCCGGCCGACGATTTCGCGCGCGCGTGGGAGCGCGAACACGACCTTCACGTGACCCGCAAATTGTTGGACCGCATCAAAAACGACTTCGAGCCGCGCACGTGGGAGCTCTTCGGGCGGTTCGTCCTTGACGGGCTTTCGGCCGAGGAAGTGGCTGCCGAGACCGGGGCCAGTGCGAACGCGGTCTACATAGCCAAGTCGCGTGTCCTGGCCCGGCTCCGCAAAGAAGCCGGTGGACTCTTGGGTTAAGCTCTCCGGCCGTGACCCGAAAGGCACGACGATTTGCCGGGGTTCGGGCTTTTGCTGTGGCTTCCGACCCGCTGACCTTGATTTCGGCTTCGTTCCGTGCATTTCGCGTTTAACCTGATGGCGGCATTCGCGCGAAACGCGAACCGGGCCAAATCCGGCGCCCGCGACGAAAAGGAAACGCGAAACGTTGACAGGTGCCCGCGACCGCATGCCATCTTTAGGTCAACCATAAGAATCGGTCCCCCCAGAGGTCCGTGTTGATGTCCGTTCCCCCTTGTCCCAGCGCAGAAACGCTGACCGCATTCGCCCGGGGCGACCTGTCCGCGGAAGGGCTCGTGGAGGTCGCGGATCACATCGTCGGGTGCGCCGCGTGCGGGCGCGCGTTACAGCTCGTGCCCGAGGACTCGCTCGCGAACCTGGCCCGCGCGGCCGCCGCGTCCCCGAACACGGTTCACGCCACCCGGCCGCCGGTGCCGCGTGGTGAGCCGGCCGTACCCGCGGGGGACATCCCGAACGGGTTCGCGGACCACCCGCGGTATCGCATCCTCAGCAAGCTCGGCGCCGGCGGCATGGGCACCGTGTACAAGGCCGAAGACCTGTGGATGGGACGGGTGATCGCAATCAAGGTGGTGTCCCCGCACCTGACCGCTAAGGCCGCCGCCGTCGAGCGGTTCCGCAAAGAGGTGCGCGTCGCAGCACAACTGAACGATCCCCGGATGATCATCGCACACGACACCGGCGAGGCCGGCGGGTGCCAGTTCCTCGTGATGGAACTCGTGGACGGGTACAGCCTCGATCGGCTGGTGGCGCGGCGCGGGCCGCTGGCGGTGCCGATGGCGTGCGCGTTCACCCGGCACGCGGCGCTCGGGCTCCAGCACGCGGCCGAAAAGGGCATGGTCCACCGGGACATCAAGCCCCAGAACCTGATGGTGACGCGCAAGGGGCAGATCAAGATCCTGGACTTCGGGCTGGCCCGGTTCGCGCACGCCGAGGCCGGCGCGGACGAGGCCCCGCGGAGCGCGAAGGTGCCCTTCGGCGCGGGGAGGGCGGTCAGCAGCGCCGGGCTCACGAACCCGAACATGCTGATGGGCACCCCGGATTACCTGTCTCCCGAACAGGCCAAGAACTCGCACGACGTGGACCACCGGAGCGACATCTACTCGCTCGGCTGCACGCTGTACTTCCTCCTGACCGGGAAGCCGCCGTTCGCGGGCGCCCCCACGCTCATCGACAAGTTACTGGCGCACACAAATGACGAACCGGTGTCGCCCTGTGAGGAGCGGCCCGAGGTCCCGGAGGAACTGGACGCGGTGCTGCGCCGGATGATGGCGAAGAACCCCGCCGACCGCTACCAGACGGGCGCGGAGGTGGCGAGCGCGCTGCTCCCGTTCACGCGGTCCGATTCCGCCAAAGAGCCGGTGTTCGAGGTGGTGGAAGCGGTCGTGGTCACGCCCGGCCCACATTCGAGCGCACTGGGGCTGCGCCAGACGGTCTCTGACACCGCCCCCGTCGCCCAGCAACCGACCCTCGCCGAGGCCCCGCGCCCGAAGCGCCCGCGGAAGAAAAAAGCGTCGTGGTGGAAGCGGCGGAAGCGCGCGGTGGTCCGCGGCGCGGTCGCGGCACTGGTCCTGATAACCGCGGCCGTGATCGCAAACGTTGCCCGAAAGAAATTGGGCGAGGTGATCCCCGATGCCCCGGGAACCGCGAAGGTGAATCCGCCGGACGCGCCCCCGCCGGCGAGGGCCGCCACCAAAGGCGAGAAGGGGGAGAAGACCAAAGACGACAAGGGCACCACGGCCGCGCCGCTCGTGATCGCCCCGCCGTCGAAGGGGGTTCAGGTTCTATTCGTGCTGCCCAGTGACGGGGTGTGGCTGGACGATTTCCTCCCGGTGCGGGACTACTTGACCGCGCGAGGCGCGACGGTGGTGACGAGCTCGTACGCGGGCGGCACATCGAAACCCGCGCGGGGGACACCCGGCCCGGACGTGGCGATCGACGTGCTCCTGAAGCCGGACATGGAACTATCGGATTACGCCGCCGTGCTGTTCTGTGGCGAGCGGGCGGACGAGTACATGTTTTCGGGCCGCGGGTCGCTGGCCGCAGCGAAGGTGATTCAGCGCATGAGGGATGCGGGCAAGCCCGTGGGTGCGATCTGTGTGGGCGAAGGGGTTCTGGCCGCGCACGGTACCCTGAAGGGCAAGCGCGCCGCGCACAGCCAGGTTCTGTTTGACAAGCACCCGTTCCTGGCGTGGAACAGGATGCGTATCACCTGGGACAAGCCGGGCGTGGTGGTGGACGACAAGATCGTCACCGCGAGCGGGGCTCGAGAGGCGAACCAGTTTGCCGACGCCGTGCTCAAACTGATCGACGGGAAGTAACGGCTTTGGGACAAAACCACCGGCGAGTATCGGGGCGGTGCCGGGAAGCGCATCCGGTTTTTGGTCCGGTGACCGGTGGCTTTTGCCTAAAGCTCGCGCCCTCTTCCACCACGCGTTCCGGATCGGGTCGGTTGCGAGCTGCCGTAACCCGATCCGACAGCTCGTGACCCAACGTCCTCAACTCACCTCGACCATTGCCTTGACGACTCCGGTTTCGGGTTTGAGCCACGACGGGAACACGTCGATCAGGCCGTCCATTGGCGCCCGGTGCGTGATCCACGGGTCGGTGCTGAGCATCCCGCCCTCAATGAGCCGGATGATGCGCGTGAACTCGTGCGCCAGCGCGTTGCGGCTCGCCAAAAAGGTCATCTCGCGCCGGTGCATCAGCGGCTGTGTGAAGGTGAGCGGGTCTTGTGTGATGCCCACCCACACGAGCCGCCCGGCGAAGCCCACGAAGTTGTACGCGGCGGTCATGCTCCGCGCGCTGCCCGTGGCGTCCACGACCACGTTCCCGAGCTTGCCGCCGGTGAGGTCGGTGAACGTTTTCACGTCCGCTTCGAGGTCGCCCTGCGACAGGATCGTTTCCGAAATGCCCATCTTGTCGCGGACAAAGGCGAGCCGCTGTTCGTTCAGGTCCATCACGACGATGCGCGCGCCGGCGAGTTTCGCGAACTCGATGACCGAGAGGCCGATCGGCCCGGCGCCGATCACGAACACGGTTTCGTCGGCCCGCGGGTTCGCGCGGTTGATCGCGTGCAACCCGATCCCGAGCGTTTCCACCAGCGCCAGTTGCTCGAAGGTGAGTTTCGTGGAAACGTGGAGCTTGCGGGCCGGCACCGTGAACAGCCGGCGCAACCCGCCGTCCACGTGAACGCCGAGTGTGAGGTGGTTCTCGCAGCAGTTCGTGTGCCCGCGGGTACACGAGTAGCACTTCTGACAGTTGATGTACGGCTCGACCGCGGCCCTATCGCCGGGTTTCACGTTCGTAACACTCTCGCCGACCGCAACCACTTCCACACCCAACTCGTGCCCCGGAATGCGCGGGTAGCTGAAGAACGGCATCTTGCCCAGGTAACCGCTGTAATCGGTGCCGCACACGCCGACGCGCGACACGCGCACGACGGCGTCACCCGGTCCGGGGGGGGGCGGTTCGGGGAGGTCGATTTCGCGAAACGCTTTGGGCTGTTCGAGCTGAATGGCTTTCATGGAGAGACTCTGACGGAGGCGGGTCGATTCCTCTTGGCTTATGACTTTCGTGTGCCGCGTAACACGCCCTCGACGTGCGCTTTCAGCGCGGCCACCCGCACCGGTTCGGAATCGTTGGCGGACCGGAGCGCGAGTATCGTGAGGTCGAGCAGGTGCTCACTGTTCAGATCGCCCGCAACATCGGTGGTGTCGTAGTGCGTTCCGCAGTAGATGAGCCAGTGCTGCCGGTACTGCTGGAGCAGCGCGAGGTGCTCCTCGCGCAAACCGGATACGACGATGTCGAAGCGCGGAGTGCCGCCCGAAAAAGCCGAGATGTCGCGGTCGGGGTAACCGACCGTGGTGAGGTAGCCGACGTGCGCGCCGCCGTCGTGGACGGGCACGCGCACACGAACCGGGTCGCCGCGCGCCATGACTCGCACCCGAGACAATACGCCCGCGCGACAAACCGCGGGCAGAGACCCGCTCGCGAACCAAAACGGGACGCGACGCTTGAGAACCGGCCCGCCGCTTACGGGAGCGAAACACCCTTGAACGTGAACCGGACCTTGTGTTCGAGAATCACCCAGTCTTCAACCACGATGCGCTGAGCGGGGGCGTTGAACCAACCCGGGGGCCGTCCGTACGAAACGCTAATGTAGTGCTCGTTTCCGTCAGTGCCGGACCCGTGCCCGTTCGCCCTTAAAGGGACGCCCCAGATGTCTTCGACCGTCACCCGCTGGTGCCACCGGGCCTTGTTCATCCCGTGCTCGTCCGGGGCCACTCGGAGGGAAATGCGGACGCCCTCTTTGTCGGTAAATGCTGCTTGTCTGATTGACAGTAGGTCTCTTCCGACACGAAACGGTTGTTCGGCCTTCGCTGTGGGAACCACAACCGTTCGGCGCTTCTCCACCACCACCCGAACCGGTATCGTCCCGGACACCGTGGCGAGTCGCGTGCCCTGTTTTGGCGAACGCCGCAAGAAGCCCTCGGCGGGAAACACAAAATCCGGGCGCAAGAGCTGACCAAAATCAACGTGATCCTTTTCCCACACGGTCTCCGGCGAAGCCGGAAGTTTTCCGCCGCGCTCGTCCACGGCCTCGGCGAACTGAACCGGCCCGCCTGCTAAGATCACGAACCGGGGTTCGGCGAGCACGGAGAATTTGAGTGTTAACCTGTGATCGTGCTTACCGGAAGGGCCGCCCTCATCGAAATTGATGTCGCGGTCCTCGTGAATTTTGCTCAGTTCGACGCGAAACGCGCCGTCCGAAACGGCGAACGGCGAACGCGTGCGCCCGCGCACCAGTTGCAACCCCTTCCGGGTCGCTACGACGGACCGACCGGTCCGCTCGGCCACACGCTCGACGGCTTCCCAGAACGTTCCTTCCGTCAGCCCGAATGAGTAGGTCTTGTCCCCGGCGACCGGCGAATCGACCGTGATGGCGTAACTGGTCTGCCGCTGGAGCGCGCCCAGCGCCTCGGTGAACGTCATCGACTTCTGTTCGAGCGTCACCCGCCGGGGAGCCAGAGCGAGTTGGGCCAGCAATTCCGGGAGCAGTTGGCTCGCGCGCCGGCGGGTTTCGGGGTCGGCGCTTGCGCCCGCGCGCCGGACCGCCGGAATCGCCTCCGATCCCAGCGCCCGTAGGGCTTCGGTTGCCCGCTCGCGGGTGGCGAAATCGGAAGCGCCGAGCTGCTCAACGAGCCGCTCAGGCGGAGGAACGCGTTTGGGTGGTTGGGCGGACGCGCCGAAGGCGGTGCAAAGGAAAAGGGCTGGCACAACGAGCGAGCGAAGCATCCGAATCGTCCTGGTGTCCGTGGGCTCCCGTCTCCGTGGGAGCCCATTCTACCCCACACCGAACGCAAGGACACACTCTTACCACCAGAACGAAACAAACACTCGCCCGATCTATTGGCTCACTTCAAGATGTCCTTGACCACGATGCCGTGAACGTCGGTCAGGCGGAAGTCGCGCCCGCTGTACCGGTAGGTCAGCTTCTCGTGGTCGATGCCCATCAGGTGCAGGATCGTGGCGTGCAGGTCGTGGATGTGGACCTTCTTATCGACCGCCGCGAACCCGAACTCGTCGGTGGCGCCGTAGGCCATGCCGCCTTTCACGCCGCCGCCGGCCATCCACACCGTGAACCCGTGGTTGTTGTGGTCGCGCCCGCTCGCCCCCTCGCTCGTCGGGGTGCGCCCGAACTCCCCACCCCAGAGCACGAGCGTTTCGTCGAGGAGCCCCTGCTGCTTCAGGTCGCGGAGGAGCGCGGCGACGGCCTTGTCCGAGTCCTTCGCCTTGTTGCGGTGCCCCTTTTCGATCTCGCCGTGGTCGTCCCACGGTTGGCCCGCACCGTAGAAGACCTGCACCATCCGCACCCCGCGCTCCACGAGCCGCCGGGCCGTGAGGCACGCGTCCGCGAAGTACCCCTTACCGTAAGCCTCGCGCACCTTCACGGGCTCGCGGGACACGTCGAAAGCTTCTTGCGCGTCCGTCTGCATCCGGTACGCGATTTCGAGCGACTGGATGCGGGCGTCGAGTTGGTCGTCGCCCTTGCGCTTGTCCTTGTGGAGCCCGTTGAGCTGGTTCAGGAGGTCGAGTTGCTCGCGCTGGGTGCCCGCGGACACGCTCGTGTTGCGGATGTGGTCGATCACCCGTTTCGGGTCGAGGTTCGAGATGTGGCAGCCCTGGAATACGCCCGGGAGGAAGCTGTTGTTCCACAGGGCCGGCCCGACCACGGGCTTCCCGGGGCACATCACCACGAACCCCGGCAGGTTCTGGTTCTCGGTGCCCAGGCCGTAGGTGAGCCACGAGCCCATGCTCGGCCGGATGGGCTGTGTGTTGCCGCAGGTCATCAGGAGCAACCCGGGCTCGTGGTTCGGGATGTTCGTGTGCATCGAACGGATGACGCAGATGTCGTCGATGCACGCCCCGATTTCGGGGAAGATCTCGCTGACCTCGATCCCGCTCTGCCCGCACTTCTTGAAGCTGAAGGGCGACTTGTAGAGCGCCCCGGTTTTGCGCTCGGTCATCTTCCCGGCCGCGCCGGGCTGCTTCCCGTGCTGCTTGGTCAGTTCCGGCTTCGGGTCGAACGTGTCCACCTGCGACGGGCCGCCGTTCATGAACAGGTGGATGACGTGTTTCGCCTTGGCCGGGAAGTGCGCCACTTTGGGCGCGAGGGGGTTCACGGCCGCGCCCGCGCTCGGCGCACCTTTGGCCTCGGCCGCGAGCACCCCGGCGAGGCCGAGCATCCCGAGGCCGGTGCCGCTGCTCTTGAGCATGTCGCGGCGCGAGATCCCACCGTTAAGAAGCATCACCGGAACCCTCAGAGTTATCGTCTTCGTCGATCTCGTACAGGAACACCTCGGACTCGACCACCGCCTTGTCGTAGTACTCGAGGTACTCGCCTTCCATATCCTCGCGCTTGACCGGCGCGTGTTCCAGAACCTCCGAGATGAACCAGCCGTGTTCGGCGATGTTCCCGGAGGCGATGTGTAGCGCGTTGGCCTGCGTCTGCTCCTTGATCCAGCAGTGAACTGTGGCGGTGCTGCCCTCCGGCTCGTCGCTGTTCGGGGCGGGCACCTTGTTCTCGTCGCCGCTCTCGGCCTCGAAGTCGAGCCGCTCGGCCGCGACCTGGAGGTACTGCATCGGGACGCGGACCCAGTCGTTTTCGGCCGGGTCTTCCCCGTTCGCCTTCGACGCGGCCTCGAAAATTCGGCCCGCCAGCTCCTGCGCTTCGGGAGAGGTCAGTGTGGTGCCCCCGTTGGGAACCTTCAGCGCGACCTTGTCGCCGTCGTTCGCAACCTCAATGTCGGTCCGCTGGTTCGGTTGGCTGCTCATTCGGTTCACCCACTGGTTGAGATGGTCCGTCACCACGGACGGCCATCTCAGTCTACGTGCCCCGGCGGGAGTGTCCGCACCGCGCCGGTTACCGCCGCGGCCGTTTGAGGGTGAAATAAACCACCGGCACCTCAACTGTGGCCCCATTCGCAAAGGGCTTTGGCTGAAAAGTGCGGCTGCCCGTGACGAATGCCACCTCGAACCCTTCTTCGCTCCATTTGTTGAGCTCCTTGCTCCCTTCGTCCTCTTTATTCACCGCGACGATGCGGTACTCCCATTTCGTACCAGCCGCCGGCGCCTTCTCTTTGTCTTGTGCCCCGGCCGACCCGAGGAAATACGCCACCGCAACCACACCGGCGATGAACAGAACACCTGCGTAAACGCGCGAATGCGACATCATGACCGCGCTCCTTGAGGGTGGGCGACACGCTCCCTTGTAGCACGGGACCGGAACATGGTCACCAACTCGCCGCGCAACATTCATTGATCTTTAATATCTTTAAGACAATCGCCGCTGCGAGGTTGGTTTCGAAGTCACAAGGCCTTGTGGCTTTGCGATTTCGAGCCGGCGACTCGCGGCCCGAACTTTAATCCACGTATAGCAGCTCATTGCTGGCGAGCAGCACCTGAGCGTATTGTTGCCACCGGGTGAGTTTATCGTCCGTTTGTGGCGGGAGTTTGAGGTAGCGCAGGGCCAAATCGAGTTCGCCTTTTTCCGGGCGGCGGCCGAACGCAAGCCGGTACGCGGAAACAATGCGCTCCTCGTCGGTGGCGCCCATCGCCTCGACCCGCTTGGCGAACGCTTGTGCCTGGGAGATCATGAACGCGCTGTTGAGGGCGAACAGTTGTTGCTGGGGGACCGTGGTGGCCGTGCGCTTGTCGGCGGTCACGTTCGCGTCCGGGAAGTCGAACAGGCGCAAGAGCCCGTCGAGTTCGTGGCGGCTGATCTTGGCGTACACGGTCCGGCGCTTCGCGTTGGCGTCGCGGAGGTCGAACGTCGGCCCGCCGAGCTTCGTATCGAGGTTGCCGCTCACGGCGAGCAGCGTGTCGCGCCAGTCCTCAATGTCGAGCCGCTTGCGGGCCCCGCGCCAGAGGTAGACGTTCGCGGCGTCGATTTTGTCGTTAGCCGCGTCGTTGGTGCTTTCGAGCTGGTACGTGGTCGCGGTCATGATCTGCTTGTGCAGCCACTTCACCGACCAGCCGTTCTTCACGAAATTGACCGCGAGCCAGTCCAGAAGTTCGGGGTGGCTCGGGCGGTCGCCCAGCTTCCCGAAGTTCGACGGAGTGGCGACCAATCCGCGCCCGAAGTGCCACGCCCACACGCGGTTCACGAACACGCGGGCCGTGAGCGGGTTGTCCTTCGATCCGACCGCGTTCGCGAGGTCGAGGCGGGTGAAGCTGTTGCCGGCCGGGGTCGGGGACGGCAGCACCTGGAGGAACCCCTTCGGCGCGTCGTCGCCCTTGGTCGCCGGGTTGCCGCGGATGTAGACCTTCATCCCCGGGCCGTTGCCGCTGATCACGTGCGCAACGGGCGGGGCCGGCGGCATGGCCTTCTTGATGTCCGCGCGGTCTTCGTTCGCCCCCTTGTACGCGAGCAACTTCGCGACCCGGACCGCCCACGGGTCTTTCCTGGCCTTCAGTTCCGTTTGCAACTTCTTGAACTTGTCCTCGGCCTTCTTGAGGTTCGCCTGTGCGGCGTTGAACGCCTTCACCTCGTCCGGCGGCGCGAGCTGGGCGTCGGACATGTTCGTTCCCATGTAGATGCCCGCGAGGGAGTAGTAATCCTTCGTGGGGATCGGGTCGAACTTGTGATCGTGGCACCGGGCACACGCGACCGTGAGGCCCAAAAAGCCGCGGGTGAGGGTGTCCACGCGGTCGTCGAGTTCTTCGGCGATGGCCTGGGCCGCGGCCGTGTTCTTGTAGTACTCGGCCCCCAGCCCCAAGAAGCCGAGCCCCGCGAACTTGGCGAAGGGGTCGTTGGGCGCGTCGGGGAGCATGTCGCCGGCGATCTGGAGCTTCACGAAGCGGTCGTAGGGCATGTCGGCGTTGAACGCGGCGACGACCCAGTCGCGGTAGCGCCACGCTTGGTTCTTGGGCTTCACGCCGAACGTGTGCGCCTGGTCCTCGGCGTACCGGGCCACATCGAGCCAGTGGCGCCCCCACTTCTCGCCGTAGTGCGGAGAGGCGAGCAACTCGTCGATGACCTTCGCGAACGCATCGGGCGATTTGTCGGCCGAGAACGACTCAATCGCTTCCGGCGAGGGGGGAAGGCCCGTGAGGTCGTAGTGCGCCCGGCGCAGGAGCGTCCGCTTGTCCGCTTGCCCAACCGGCTTCAGGCCCTTCTCTCCAAGCTTGGCGGCAACGAACGCATCAACGGGGTGCTTCGCGTTCGCGGGGACCGGCGGCTCCTTCGGCGGTTGCAGCGACCAGAACTGTTTGCCCTTTTCGATGTCGATCCCGACTTCCGCCGCCATTCCCCCCGTGCGCGGGTCCACGGCACCGTCCGCGATCCACTTTTCAAAATCCTTGACGACCGCGTCGGGCAGTTTGCCCTTCGGCGGCATCTGGATGTCGCCGTTATATTTGAGGGACGCGAGGAGCGTGCCGGCGGCGGGCTTTCCGGGCACCATCGCCGCGCCCGTTTCGCCGCCCGCGAGCAGTCCCGCTTTGGTGTCGAGTTTCAACCCGCCCTTGAGTTTCTTGTTCTTCGCGGCGTCCTCGGAGTGGCACTTGTAGCACTGCTCCACGAGCACGGGCCGAATCTTGGTCTCGAAAAACTCAACCTTCTTGGCGTCAAGCGGTGCGGGATCTGCGGCCAGGCACACCGAAGGCGCATTGAAGGCGAGGAACGCGGCAACGAGTGCGGATCGCAGCATAGGTTGAACTCGGACAGAAGCCCGAACCGGTCGGGTTCGAGGTTACTTGGCGGGGTCTGGTCGCGGTGGGAGGGCAGGACGCCCAACAACAATACTACCAGAGTAGAACAGGCGCAGCAAACGGGAAATTGGCATGACGATCCGAGACGCAACCGAAGCCGACTGGCCGGCGGTGTGGGCGCTGTTTCAGCTCGCGGCGTCGGCCGGCGATGTGT
>DASWYH010000120.1:0-3042 GCA_036405095.1 Gemmata sp.
ACTGGTCCTTTTCGGCCTGCGGCCCGGTGCCTTCCAACACCTTCTTGTACGCCTTGTCCTTCTCGAAGAACGCGGCGGCCATGCTCCCGTCGTCGCCGCCCTTGAACTTGATCCCGGCGGGATCAACGAGTTTGCCCTCAAGATTGACCGGCGGCCAAATCAGTAGGCGGTCGATCTCGTTCACCGGTCGGCGCACCGGCACCGGCGGCGCGCCCGGCACCTTCGTCATCCCGTCCGCGACTGCGACCGCTGCGGAGGTCATCCCGCCCGCGGCGCTGGTCGCGGGCGCCTTCTTCTCGTCCTTCTTCTCGTCGGCCTTTTTGGCTTCGGGCTGCTTCTCTTCGACCTTCGGTTTCGGCAGCGCGGGAACGAGCAACTTCATGACGAACGCGCCACCCGCGAGTGCCCCCAATACGAACAGCAGGGCGATCACACCCTTCCCCTTCCAGCCGTACATGTTGAAGAGGCTGCCCGCGATCTGAGCGAACAGCCCAACGCCCGCAAGAAAGCCGGTACCGATCACCCCCACTGCGAACATCGGCCCCCATTCGTCACAGAGCCGCGCGAGCCACCACAGCGACACATCGGCAAACACCGCGATCACCACCCACGGGCCGAGAACCACGCGGATCAACGTGGGCCAACTGCTGAACGAGAAGATCAGCCCCGTCAGCGAAAACAGCACCGCGAAGCTGAGCAGGTGGGCGTGCGTCGATTGCGTCAACTTGCTGATGCTGATCGGCTCTTCCACCTTGATGTACCCACGGACCGGGGTCGGCGGCGCGGCCGGCGGCGGGATGAACTTCACCAGCCCCGCGTAGGTGTCGAGCGCGGGGTCGGGCTTCTCGCCGTTGTTGGAGTGGCACGTCACGCACCGGGCACCGATCAGTGTCTTGATCTTGATCGCGTCGCCGTCCACCAGCGCGGCAGTAAGCGCCTTCGGTACCTGGCCCGCGGGCGGCACGAACTTGTCCGCTTCATAAGCGGCTTTGCGCTCGGCGTCCGGGGTGCGAATCCAGAGCGCGAACGCCTCCTGTTCGCCCTTCCGCTCCGCCCGAACCTCGGCCTCCGTGCGGTTCTTAATCATCTCCGAAAACTTAATCGCCTTCGGCCCGCGGTCCTGGGTGGTGAACGCCCCGGCCATCGTGTTCCCGGTGATGTCGGCGGCCTCGGCGGTCACGAGCGCTTCGAGCCGCGACACCGGGGCCGCCGGGGGCGGCGCGTTCGGGTCGAACTTCTTCTTCCCGGTGAACTTCAGAATCACGTCGTCCGGTGTGGGCATCGGCTTACCGGACTTCGAATCCTGAATGTGCAACTGCAACATCGCCGACGTGTACCCGGCGCCGACGGCCAGCAGGAACACGGTAGCTACCACTTTCACCGGCAGCGGCAGGTCGCGGAGGGTGTACGACATAACGAACTCCAGAATGGAGTCAGGTGGGTAAAGTTAAGAGGGCAAGAGGGCGGCTTCGGCAGCGGCGAGCACCTCTTCACGGGCCTCGGCCAGCGGCTTCCCGAGCCGGGCGCCGCTCGCGAGCTTGTGCCCGCCCCCGCCCCACTTCTCGGCGAGCTTCGACACGTCCGCGGCACGCGACCGGAAGCTGATCTTCGTCCCGCCGCCGGGTTGCTCGATGAACACCAGGGCCAGGTCCACACCCTCGACCGAGCGCGGGTAGTTGATCAGGTCTTCCGTGTCGCCGGGAACGGAACCGGTCTTTTCGTAGTCCGCGAGCGAAATCTCGGTGAACGCGATCTTCCCGTTCGCACGCACCGCGAGCCGCTCCAGCGCCACCGCGGTCAGCTTGAACCGGGCCAGCGACGCGGCCTCGTACAGTTGCTCGTACAAAACGGTCGGGTTCGCCCCGGCCGCGACCAGCTCGGCACACAGAGCGAAGGTCCGGGCCGTCGCGTTCGGGTGCCGGAACCAACCGGTGTCCGTCGCAACCGCCATGAACAGGTGATTCGCCGCGGTCGGGCTGATCGGCGCGCCCAGCGCGCGAATGAGCTCGTAGGCCAGGCGCCCCGCGGCCTCCGCGGTGATGTCCACCAGTTGCAACCCGCCCAAGTCGTCCTGCGTGCGGTGATGGTCAACGACCGCTCGCGGCAGCGGCGACTTCTTCAACCAGTCGCCGAAATCGCCGAGCTGGTTCCACGTCCCGGTGTCGAGCACAACCACACAATCGCGGTCCGTGAACGTCGCGGGCTTGAAGTCCTCAATGATCGCGCGCGCGGGGTCAAGGAACTCGTACCGCGGGATCAACTTGCTCGCGATCGCCACGCGGGGCTTCTTGCCGATGGCGAGGAGGGCATCGTAAAGGGCCAGTTGTGCGCCCATGCCATCCGCGTCCGGTCGCACATGCGTCATGAGGAGCGGACGTTCGTGACGGCGCAGCAGGTCTACCAGCGGGGACCAATCGAGCGGCATGTCAAGCATTCCAAAGGCGGGATAAAGGAATTGTAACCCGATCACCTCCCCAGGGCTACGCGGATCTCTGCGTTGTCCGATCACCTTCCCCTGAAACGGAATTTCTGCGATTGAAGCCCCCGGAAGTACTCAGCGAGAGCGCGAAGCCGAACCCACCAACAATGCGGCTTTTGTTTTCACTTCGGGGCGACCGGCGCAGGTGAACGGGATCAGAGCTGCGAAAATCGGCCTTGTCGCATTTATCACAAGAGGCTACATTTAGCGGACGGACTAATCCGTCAATTCGAATGGACGATGAGGCTCCGGCATGAGCATCGCCGAGAACCGGCGGCCCGGTCGGCCCAAAGACCCGACGCTTGAGGCCCGCCGTAAGGCGCAAATCCTCGACACCGCGGCGCGGGTGTTTGCGACCTATGGGTTCGCGAACACCCAGGTGCAGACCATTGCGAACCACGTCGGGGTCGGGAACGGCACTGTGTACCGCTACTTCCCGACGAAGGAGCAACTGTTTCTGAGCGCCGTCGAGCGCGGGCTCAAGGAACTCGAAGCCGAAATGGATGCCGTGATGGCGCAGCCCCATCACGGGGCCGATCTGATCCGGGCCGCGGTGCGGACGT
>DASWYH010000121.1:0-2986 GCA_036405095.1 Gemmata sp.
GTCCTTTTGTTTCGTGGTCGCGCGGCCCTCCTGCACGCCGATGGTGGTGTTGTCGCCGCCCTTGTTCGCGTTCTTCGGGTTGTCGGCCTTCACCTTGCCGTAGAACGCGGCCATGCCCCAGTACTCCGTCTGCTTCCAGGAGGTGAACGGGTGGTTGTGGCACTGGGCGCACTGGAGCTGGATGCCCAGGAAGTGCTGGGCGGTGGTGTCGGTGAGCTTGTCCACCGACCGGTTGGCGAGGAAGTAGGTCACCGCCGGGTTGTCCGCAACGGTGCCGGTCGCGGTCACGAGGCTGGTGACGAACTTGTCCCAGCCGGGGTTCTTGTTGAACTCGGCCTCGAGCCACTTGTACAGCGGCTCCTTGAGCACGAACCGGTTCGCGGAGTCGCGCGGGAACAGCTTCGCGGCCCAGATGTCGGCCATGCGGCGCCCGAAGTGCGGGTCCGCGAGCAGTTCGTCGATCAGCTTGGCCCGCTTGTCGGGGCTCCGGTCGTCGAGGAACGCCTTCGCGCGCTCGGCCGTCGGGATGACGCCGGTGATGTCGAGCGCCACCCGGCGGAGGAACTCGTCGTCGGTGCTCTGTGCGGACGCGGTGAGCTTGGCTTCGGCGAGCCGCTTGTTGATCTCGCTGTCGATGACCTTCGCGAGCGCCGCGGCGTCTTTGGTCTTGGGTGTGGCGACGGTGATGACCACCGGTTTGATTTCGACCGGGGCCGCGGGCCTGGTCACCGGGTCCGCCGGCCGGACGGCGGGCGGGTCGGCCTTCTTGTTCTTCTTGTTCTTCTTGTTCGCTTTCTCTTGGGCATCGGCGAGCGTCAGGTCGCCCGCGATGGTCACGAGACCGGCGGTGAGCGCGAACAGGGCCAGCGAGCGGAACCGCATTGGAGGCACCTCCGACCAAGAGCGTAGCGGCGATACGGATCAAACCCCGGCCACCGGCGTGGGGTTTCGCGGCGAGTTGAAATAAGAATACCGCGATTCCGGTGAACAGACATGAGATCGACCCGAGCCCCGGAACGAGGGCGGCGGTCACAGCACGAACAGCGTTTTCGCGTTCTGTGTGGTGTGGCTCTCGAGTTCCGCGACACTGACGCCCTTCACCTGGGCCAGAAGCGCGAGGGTGTGGGCGACATACGCCGGCTCGTTGCGCTTGCCGCGCACCGGTTGCGGCGCGAGGTACGGGCAGTCCGTTTCGACCAAAAGCCGGTTCAGGGGCACGTCCTTGGCGATGTCGCGCAGGTTCTGAGCGGTCGGGTACGTCACCATCCCGGCGAACGACACGTACAGCCCCATTTCGAGGCACTCGCGCGCGGTCTCGGCGTCCCCGCTGAACGAGTGCATCACCGCGGCCAGTGGCCCGTTGGGCTCCTGCCCCCGGAGCGCCTTCACAACGTCCCTTTCGGCGTCGCGGCAGTGGATCACGAACGGCTTGCGCAGGTTCCGCGCGAGTTCGATGTGCCGCCCGAAGTAGTCTTCCTGGACGTGAAACGGCGCCCGGTCCCAGTAGCGGTCGAGGCCCGTTTCGCCGATCGCGACCACCCGGGGCTCGCTCTCGGCGAGGCGCACGATTTCGTCCCAGTCGCCGGCCCTGGCTTCGGCGGTGTGGTTCGGCTGGATCCCGACCGCCGCGACCACGAGCGGGTACCGGTTCGCGATTTCCACGGACGCGCGCGACGACTCCAGATCGATACCGAGGCAGATCACGCGCTCGACGCCCGCCGCCGCGGCCCGCTCCAGCACCGCCGGCAGGTCGTTGCGGAACCGCTCGTCGAACAGGTGCGCGTGGGTGTCGATCAGCATGGGGGGTGAGTGGGGTGGGTGAGAAAACGTGCCCGCTGCGGTCGCGCCGGGCACGAGGGTTCATTTCACCAAAAGGCGCCGGCCGCACGGGCGGTTTCACCCATCAGCGGGTTCCACACGACGCCCCCGGCAACGAGAACCGCCACAAGCGCTACGAGGAGCAGCCCCGCGCCGGCGGAGCACTTCACGGGCGGCGTACCCGCTTCGGGATCGTCGAGCAGCATCGCGCGTGCCACTTTGAGGTAATAGTACGCACTCACGGCCGTGTTCACGGCCCCGACGCCGAGCAGCACGAAGAACAGCGTTCCGAGCGCCGGCGGGCCGCTCGCGCTCGCCCCCGTTGCCGCGTCGTAAACGGCGGCGAACACCTGAAACTTTCCCGCGAAGCCGGCCAGCGGCGGGAGCCCCAACAGGCTCGCCAGGAAGACCGCCATCGTGACCGCCAGCAGCGGGTTGCGCTGCACCAGACCGCGGAACGCGCTGAGGTCTTCGCTCCCGGTCGCGTTGCGCACCAGCGCCACAACGCCGAACGCGCCGAGGTTCATCGCGACGTACGCGCAGAGGTAGTAGAGCACCGCGCCCGCGCCCGCGCCCGTCACCACCGCGAGCGCCATCAGCATGTAGCCCGCGTGCGCGATCGTGGAGTACGCCAGCAGCCGCTTCAGGTTCGTCTGGCCGAACGCGGCGAGGTTCCCGAACGTCACCGTGAGCATCGCGGCCACCGCGACCGCTGCCCCGAGGTGCGCGGGGACGACCGATCCGCCTTGTTGCGCTGCGTGGAGCGTGAGCAGCACGCGCCCGGTCAGGCCAACGGCCGCCGCTTTGGAAGCGACCGACAGGAACCCGGCGACCTCGGCCGCGGCGCCCTCGAACACGTCCGGGCACCAGAACTGGAACGGCACCGCCGCGAGCTTGAACCCGAGCCCCACGAACGCGAGCGCCAGGCCCGCGAGCACCGGGAGGTCGAGCCCGCGCTGCGCGACCCCGATCGACACGTCGCGCAAGGTGCCGGTGCCGAAGACCCCGGCGAGCAGCGTCAACCCGTACAGCATCACCCCGCTCGCCGCGGCCCCGTACACGACGTACTTGAGCGCAGCCTCGCTCCCGGTCCTCTTCCCCTTGAGGAACCCGGCGAGCGCGTACCCGGGCAGGCTCGCCATCTCCACCGCGATGAACACCATCAGCA
>DASWYH010000122.1:0-14998 GCA_036405095.1 Gemmata sp.
TGGGGCGGGACGGTGCGCAGCTCCTCGCGTACCTTGCGCAGCCCCAGCGCGCACACCTCGAACTGGTCACTCAACCGGCGGAACAGCCCGGCCTCCTCGTCGTGGTCCTGTTCTTCTTCGAGGCGGCTCGTGAGCATGTACCCGCGCTTGCCCTGCGCCGTGTAGCTCACGAACGCGTCCTTGAACACGCCCGACCGTAACCGCTCAACCGCCTCGGGGTACACACCGGTCCAGAAGAGCGCGAAGTCCCCGATGTGCCGGTAGTAGTCCCGCTGGGTCCGGCCGCCGGCGGGGAGGCGCTCGGCTTCCGTGACCATCTCGGCCAGTTCGGTCAGCCGCTGGCCGCCGGTGCCGCGGAGCGGGTACACGGAGTCGTTGTGAATGAACCGGGTGAGCAGTGCGGAGAGGTAGTCCGTGAGGGGCGGGTCCGCCACGCCGAGATGGGAGAAGAAGGCGTGTTCGGCGAGCCCCGCGAACAGCCGCCGCAGCGGGTGCTCAGGGGGTGGGTTCCACATGATCGTCGAATCCTCCGTTCGCGTGCCTTGCGCTCGGGGGGCACGTGCCCCCCTTCCTTCACCTTGGCACGACCCACTTACAAAATCAACACCGACTCGGCAATATCGAAATAAAATTATTTCTCGGGCACCAGCCCCCGTGGCTCTTCGGTCACAACCGGCGGCCGGCTCTCGGGCGCGAGGCGGGCCGGTTCCGCGTGTTCGCGGAGCTGATGAGCTTCGATCACAACCGGCGGTCGGTCTTTGGGTGCGAGCGCCGGCGGAACCGCGCTCCACTCCGGAGCCGGCACCGACGGTACCACCTTCGGCGCGGGCAGCACCGCGGTCGCGGGTTGCACGTTCGGTTCGCTCGGCGCCGGCGCCGGCGGCGCGGCGGGCGCCTTGGGAACGGTCGGCACCGCTTCCGGTTGCGCGGGCATTTTCATCTGCGGCAGCCCGGGGCCGTGCGGCTCCAGCGGCGCGGGCGGGGCCGCCTGCGCGACCGAGCCCGCGAGGCACTGCGCCGGGTGCCCGAGCGCACGATAGAGCCGGAACTGCGCGCGGTTGTAGTCCGCCACCGCGGCGAAGAAGTCCGCGTTGGCCTGAGCAAACGCCTGGATCGCCGCAACCGCCTCCTGGGGCCGCACCACGAGCGTGAGCGCGTCGCCGACGCGGCGGGTCTGGCCCACGCCCTCGGCGCTCTTCTGAACCAGGTCCGTGGCCTCGCGGAGCGCCGGCTCGGCGTCGTTGAGGCGCTGCGCCGCGGCGCGCGCCTGCGCGAACGCGGTCGCGACCTCGGCCGCGATCCGGTCCTGCGTGCGGAACAGTTCGAGGGTCGCGACCTCGTGCTCGGCCCGGCGCTCGTTCACCCGGGCGCGGTTCCCGAACCCGAGCGCCGAGAACTCCCAGAGCAACTGGACATCAATATCGAACCGGCCGTCGAAGTTTTTGAGGTCGCCGCTGCGCCCGCCGCCGAACGCGCCGTAGCCCAGCGACCCGCTGGGGTTGGTGGACACGCTCCGGACCGCGAGGCTCGGCACGAACGGCCGCAGCTTCTCCTGCTTCAGCCGCGCCAGGGTCGCCTGGACGAACGCCTGGTTCCCCGCGAGTTCGGGCCGGGTGTTCAGCGCCAGCGGGATCAGCTCGTCGACGGCGACCGCCGGGTCGATGACGGTGACCGGCAGGAACGCGGGCTCGGCCGGCTCGACCACCGCGGCGGCGTCCAGGCGCAGGAGCCGCGCGAGTTCGGCGCTGGACGTGCGCCACCGCTCGCGGGCCGAGGCCGCCGCGAGCTTGCGCCGGCCGAGTTCGGCCCGCGCCCGGTGCTCCTCCGCGGGCGCCGCCAGCCCCTTGGCGAGTTCCGCCGTCTTGCGGACCAGCTCCTCGGCTCGGGCCTCCGCGGCCAGCGCCCCGGCCAAATCGCCGCGGGCCTGCTGCACCCCGAAGTACGCCTCCGCGACCGCGAGCGTGGAATCGTTCGCGGCGCTCTGTTGCACCGACTGACGGGCGCGCAGCTCCTGGCGGGCCGCGAGCGGGGCGTACACCGCGTCGGAGAACGAGAACACCACGTTCGGCCCGAACCCGGCCATGAACGTGTTCCGGTTCGACTTCGGAATGTCGCCGGCGAAGTTCTGCTGCGGCCCGGTGTGGCTGAAGTAGTCGGTCCCCAGAGAAATGTTGGGCAGCCAGAGCACCCGGGCGCGGTCGTAAACGGCCGCCGCAACGGCCACCTGCTGCCCGGCGATTTGCACGTCGAGCGGGCGCGCGTTGGACAGCTTGAGTGCGGTCGCGAGGTTGATCGGCAGCGGGGTGTCGGTGGGCTCGGGCCGGGGCGCACTCATCGCCGGGCCTTTGCCCGCCATTAAAGCGGGCGCGGGCGGCATGACACCACGCGCGCCGGTGCGCGGCGGCTGTTGCGCGCGGGCGGCCAGGACCGAGTCGTCGGCGAGCGTGCCCGGAGCGGTACACCCGGCCGCGGCCCCCAGCCCCGCGACGGTACACGCGATCAGCGTGCGGCGGATTGGCACCATTCTCGAACGCCCCCGGCCAAAGTTCACACCGATCCTGGAAGATTTTGCTGTCGCGCATAGCGGCGGGGGCGGAAAGACGCAACCGCAACTCTGCGGCCACTTCCGGCGCCCGGGCCGAATAGCTAAACTCATCGTGTCGCGGCTATTGCCTTCGATCCGCACTCGCGAGACACCATGCTTTTCACCCGGATTCGCCCCACCGCCGCCGTTCTCCTGGTCGGCGCGTGTGGGCTCCTCTGCGGCCCCGGCCGTTCGGACGAAAAGGAGAAAAGCCCGGCCCCCAAGGCGGACCCGGCGCAGGCGCGAAAAGAGTTCGAGGCGCACGTCGCCGGGCGCACCGCCGAGGAGCTGCGCCCGTTCGTCGAGCACCTCGCGAACGAGTGGAGCGGGCACAAAGGCGCCGTTGAGGTGGCCCGCTCCCGGCTGACCGCTCGCGCCGACGAAGCCGCGAAGGCGCGCCAGCAAGTGACCGACCTCAAGGCCCCGCCCGCCGCCCCGGTCGCGCTCCAGCCCGATGACGCCGCGGTGCGGGCCGAGCAGACCCGGGTCGATTTCCTGGCCGCCCGGGTCCGGAACCTCGAAGCGCTGAAAGGCGCGCTCGCCGCCACCGTGAGCGCCGGCGCCGAGTTCGACCGCACCGCCCGCGCCGCGGACGAGCACCTCTTCAAGCTCCGCGCCGCCACGGCCGCCGCGACCAAAGCCGGGGTGGCCGATCCGCCGATCGCCCCCAAGCAGCTCGACGACGCGGGCGCCCAGCTCCGGACCCGCACGCAGGGAGCCCGGGCACTCGTTGAGAAGGCAAGGAGCGACCTCGGCGCGATCGAAAAGGAACTCGCCGACGCGCAGGCGAACGTCACCGCGGGGAGCGCGCAGCTCGACGCGCTCAAGCTCGCACAGGCCGATGCGGGCGCGGTCAGCAAGTTCCAAAACCTGGTGCGGCTGATGACGCCCGTGCAGCTCGGCGACGAGGTCACCAAGTTGCAGAAGGTGCTCGCCGAAAAGGTGACCGCGGCCGAAGGCGATTCCCGCGACTACCGCGCGGCGGTGGCGACAGTCGCAGAAGCGCGGAAGGCGCTCGCTTCAACCAAAGAGCCGCTCCCGCCGGCCGGCGCGGACCTGTTCGGGGCGAACGCCACGCTGGCGCAAGCGGCCGAAAAGCTGACAGTTTCCCAGCAGTACCTCGCGGCCCGGCTCCGGACCGCGGACGAGAGCGCCGACAAAACCAAATCGCTCGTCGCCGCGCTGGACGAACTCGAAAAGAAAGCGGTCGCACTTTCAACCACCCTCGAAGACGCCCGCCGGGCCATCACCCAACTGGGGATCCTCGCGACCGAGGTCGGGCGCCGGGTCGCGCTCGGCGACCTCGACCCGGCCCAGGCGCCGGACGCGAGCGTGAGCGCCAACCGCGACACCCTCGCCGCCGACGCGGCCCGGGTCACCAAGGCACTGGCCGATCTGCGCCAGGAGCGGGAGGCTCTCCGCAAACCGGACCCCGACGCCGATAACATCAAGGCGCTCACCACCCAACTGCTCGCCCGGGTGACCGAGCGGCTCGCCCTGCTCAACGAACTCAAGAAGCTCGCCGCCGGGGCCGCGACCGCGCACAAGGACCGCCCCGAGGCCGAGCAGAAGCGCCTGGAGCTACGGGCCGCCGAGCGGCTCGCCCGCGAAGCGCCGGAGTGGGACCGGGCGCTCGCGCTCGACCGCTCGAAGCCCGCGCTCGACGCGGCCGACCTCCTCGCGGCCTACTACCGGGAGCTGACCGAGACCGAGGAGCGGGCCGAGAACCTCGCGCGCCAGAAGGACGCGCTCGAACGGCTCGTAGAACTCACCGCGCGCGAGGCCGCGGACGCCGCGAAGCTGCGCACGGTTCTGGAGCGGCACACCGGCTCGTCCGAGGAGGCCCGCACGTGGGACGAGTGGCTCCGGGTGCGGCTCTCCCCGAGCGGGCTGCGGAGCGAAGCGGGCGTGTACCTCGGCGAAATCGCCCGGCTCAACGCGGTCGCGGCCTCGGGCACACGGCGCGTCGAAGCGCTCACCGGGAACGCGGCCCCGGACCCCACGAAGCCCCTGGACCAAACCAAGCTCGCGGCCACCGGCGGCGAGATCGGGCGCGCCCGCGCGGAACTCCAGGCCGCGCGGCTCCGCGGGCTCCAGGTGACCGGCTTCAAGATCGGCATCATCCTGTTCGCCGCGCTCCTCGTTCCCCCGATCGTGATGTGGGTGCTGCGGCGCGCGATCCGCGGCGGCACCGACGCCGCCGGGAACCCGTCGCCGGTCCTCGGGCCGCTCCGCAGCGTGCTGAGAGCGGCCACGTGGGTGGCCGCGGTGGCCCTCGTCCTCAGCACCCTGGGCTACGACGTGACCGCGCTGGTGATCGCGCTGGCGATCGGCGCGCTGGCGGTCGCGCTGGCGGCCCGGCCGATGATCGCGGACGTGCTCGGGTCGGTGGTGATCTTCGCCGAGCGCCGGTTCATGGTGGGCGACGTGGTGCGGCTCAGCGGCGCCGAAGCGGCCCGGGTGGTCGGCATCACGTGGCGCTCGACGGCGCTGAAGGCCCCGAACGGGCTGGTGTTCAGCGTCCCCAACCGCAAGGTCACGGAAGCGACGCTGGAGAACCTCTCGAAAGGCACCGAGACTTACGACACGCTCGCGGTAACGGTGAGCACCGACAAGGACGCCGGGAAGGTGATCGGGGTGATCCGCGGCGCGGTGAGCCAGTGCAAGAACGTCTCGGCCGACAACGGCGTCACCGTGGTGCGGTACACGCAAAAAGGTAACCTCAAGGTGGTGGACTACCGCTTCTGGTGGTTCCTGAAGGACTACGAAACGCGGAACAAGACCCGCGACGAGGTGTTCGCCCGGATCGCCCTGGGCCTCGCGCATGAGGACATGGCCGGCATCGAGGTGACCCTCGGCTAAGGGCACCGGGTTCCGGGCCGCCGGTCGAAAGCTGCGATCCAAAGGGTACGCGCCAGGAACGAAGGGGCGCCTTTCGACCGGGCGTCCTGAGCACCACATCGCTTTGCGGAACGCACCGCGGACCCGCGGTGAACGATGCGGCGCGTCCGGCGACCGTTGTCCGCGAATCGATCTGTGGTAACGATGGGTCTGCGGTTAGAATCCCATTCTCGGACCGGGGGCGGCGCGCGGTCCGCCTGACCACGCGCGCGGCGGGTTCCAGTCGTTCCGTCCCTTCGCACCGAACACGAGGCGGTTTCTTATGAGCAGACGTGCGATCGTGGCCCTGGTGCTCGGCGGGTGCTTCGTGTGCATCGTCGGTTTGGTCGGGGTGATCGGGCTGCTCCGGTTCGCCGGGGACCGGCGCGGCGCCAATCGCGAACAGGAGCGCGCCCGCGCGGCACTCGCGCTCGCCCCGGACCGCCAGCAGAACGCGGAACGGATCGCGGCGCCGATCGTGGACTGGGCCGAGGTCGCGGCGGCGTACACGAACTCGGACCCGACCCCGGACGAGGTCGCCGAATTCGCGCCGCTCTTCGATGAACTCGGGCGCGCGCTCGCGCGCGAGGACGCCGCCGCCGCGGACCGCTTCTGCGATCTGGACCGCGTGCTCGATGAGGTGATCGCGGTTTCCGGGTGGCGCGCCGACACCCCCGCGCAAACCAGAGCCGAACTCGCCCCCGATTTCCGGGGCGGGTTCGCCCGCTGGATGGTGCAGAACAAAGGTCTACGGTGGACCCACACCGACGTGCGGCGCGTCGTGTGGCAGGGCGGGCGCTCCGAGGCCACGGTGTACGTTGTCCACCGAACCGCGACCGGCGACTCGTTCAAGACGCTGTGGTGGGTGGTTCAGCGCCCCGACGGGTGGCGGGTGTTCGACACGGCCGATCTGTTCATCGCGGCACGGTTCACCCGCGAGCCCGTCACGACCAACGCCCCGGAGGTGCTGCAACTCGCGGTGCTCGAGCCCGGCCGGTACGCGGTGGTGCGGGACGCGCTCGTGCGAGCGACCCGGGCGCTCGACAACGGGGCGAACGTTGTTGTGGCCGATGAGGCGCTAGAGTCCGCGCGCGGGTTGCGCCTGCCCCCCGAGGACGCGGCGCTTGTAGCCATCCTGGAAGGGCGCATCCTGTCTCACCAAAACGATATCGACGCGGCCCTGCTCCAGTTCGAGACGGCCGATCGGCTCGTGCCGGGGATGCCCGCCGCGCAGTCGTACCGGGCGACGGCGCTGAACCGGGCCGGGCGGTACGAGGAGGCGCTCAGTGCCGCCCACGAGTACCAGCGGCGGTGCGGTCCGGACTGTCACGTGTTCGTGATCGAGGGGTTCGCACTCGAGGGGCTGGCGCGCGACCGCGAGGCCACGGCGGTGTACCGCCGCGCCCTGGACGACGACCCCGACAGCGCCGACGCGCTCCGGGGGCTGGGGCGGATGCTGCCCGCGGGTAAAAAGGACGAACTCGGGGCGCGGCTCGCGAAGGCCCGCAACCCGCGCCGGCTGTACGACCAGATGGTGTGGGGAATGGGCGACCGGCGCGACGAGGTCGTCGCGGAACTCCTGCTCAACGCGCTGCGGAAGGCGAAACCCGATGACCCGCGCGGCCTCGCCGAGGACATCCGGCGGCAGATCAAGGCCGGGCGGTTCGACGCCGCCCAAGCGTTGATGGAGCACGGGCTGAAGGCCCCGTCCCGCGAGGACCGCGAGGAGGTACTCGATTCGTACCTGTTCGCCATGTCCCGCGCGAAGAAGCGGAAAGACGCCTACGCGACCGTACCGCAGGCGCACGCGGCGCACGCGTTCCGCACGCTCGCGGAGGAGCGCGACGACGTGCTCGGGGAGCGCGACGACGAGCCGGACACCGTGATCGCGGACCTGCGGGAGCTGATCGCGGCCCACCGGGAGCGCGCTCCCGGTGACCCGTGGCTGTGGTTCTTCGAGGGCGCGATTCACCGGCGCCAGAAGGAGTTCGACAAGGCCGCCGAAGCGTTCGCGGCCGGGGCCAAGCGGCTCCCGCCCGCGAAGGCGAAGCCCGGCCCCAACGAGTGGGACGAAAACGCCGGCGCCGTGAACCAGTTCCGCTCCCGCCGGGTCGAGTGCATGTTCCAAGCGAAAAAGGGCCTGGAGGCATACGAGAAAATCGAACCGACCGCGGAGGTGTTCCAGGAACTCGCCGGGCTGTACGACCACGCCGACGACCTCGACGGCCTCGCGGCGCTGATCGCCGCGCACCACAAGCGCGAACCCGCCGACCCGCAGCGCCTCTACTGGCAGGGGCACCTGAGCTACCGGGACCGCAACTACGCGGCGGCCGCGCTGCAGTTCAAAACGTTCCTTCTGGAGACCGATGCCCGGGCGGCCAACCGGTGGTCGGCGCGCGACGAGTACCTGCGGAGCACGCTGCGCATGGACCCGGCGGCGGCGGGCCGGTTGCTCGCGGAGTTCGGGCGGGAGCCGGTCGCGTTTCCGCTCCGGGCGGCGATCGCCGCGGCCATCGGCGACCGGGACGAACTGGAGCGCCTGATCGCGGAGGCGACGCGGAACGGCAACAAGCTCTGGTTCTACACGGACGAAGACTTCCGCGCGGCCATCCGACACGAGCAGTGGGCCGACCTGCGGGCCAGGCACCCGAACCCGAACCCGCCCAAAAGGTGACCGGTAGGAGCCCGGATGAGCGACGAAGACGCGCTGCTGGCGGCGATTTCGGCGCACCCGGACGAGGACACGCCGCGGCTCGCTTACGCCGACTGGCTCGACGAACACGGCGACCCGGACCGGGCCGAGTTCATCCGGCTTCAGATCGGGCTGTGGCCGATGATGAAGGCCGGCGCCCCGGCGTGGCCGGCCGTTCGGGAGCGGGTCGAGCCACTGCAGGCGGCTCATGCCCTCCGGTGGGCGGGGTCGCTGGTCCCGTTACTGCCGGGCGAGGGCGTTTCGTTTAACCGTGGGTTCGTCGACACCATCGGGGTGACAGACCGGAACGTCCAGGCCAATTGGCCGCAGGCGGTTGGTCGGGGTATGGCCGAGCATCCGATCCGGCGGGTCTGGCTGGCCGGCGTGCCGGCCGCGGACCGGGGCCGGTTGCTGGACGAGCTGCCCATCTGGCCTCAGGCGAGCGTTCTTCGAGAGCTCCAATTTATTGGCGGCCCACCGGTGACAGCCGGCGAGCTGGCCGCGATCGGCGGCAACCCGCACCTGCGGCGGCTCACCCGCCTGGGGTTGGGCGCGCCGGTGGAGGTCGCCGCCTTGACCGCCCTCACACGGGAGCCACTGGCCACCCATCTAACCGCACTGAAGGCGCAGGCCCCACTTGGTTCTGCCGAACCCTGGTGCGACGCCCTCGGCGGGTTGCTTGCCGGCTCGCCGGTCGAGCAGTTGGACATCGTCACGCATGACCACGATCACAGTTGGATACCGGTCATCCTCAATGCCGTGTCGGGCTCCCGCGTGACCAACCTGGACCTGGGGTTCTGCTGGGTTCGAGACGACGACCTGACCACCCTGGCTCGCTGGCCCGGCGCCGGCGAGTTGCGGGCACTGAACCTGGATGACCACCACGCCACGCCGGCCGGGATCGGTCGGTTGGTCGCCGATGCCGACCTGCGATCGCTCGCGCGGTTCTCGGCCACCCCTTGCTGGTCCGAGGACATGGCGGACGCCGGCGTCGCCTGGGCCGCTCTCCTGGCCGCCCCGTTCACCGATCGGCTGACCGACTTGGACGTAGCCTTTTGGGGACTCGCCGATGCCGACTTCGGCCCTCTCGGCCGCGGCCGGCTCCCGAACCTGCAGCACTTCGACCTGTCCTACACCGGCTGCGGGGACGCGGCGGCAACGACAGTCGCCGGGTCGGCGTTTGTCCCGCAATTGCGGTCACTCTGTCTGCTCGAATGCGGGATCACGGACGCTGGAGCCGCCGCGCTGTTGGGACCCGACTTTCCCCGGCTAGAACGGCTGGCTCTGAGCAAGAACCCCATTGGTGACGATGTGCGGACCCGGCTTCGGGCACGGTTCGGGGGGCGGGTCGAATTGGACTGATACCTAGCGCGGCGCGGGCACGCGCCCGGCTACTGTTCGCGCGAGCCGAAAACCCTTATCCCATAAGCTGTACCGTTCGCCAATCCCACTGCGCACACGCACGCAATGACGCACCCGGCCGGCACACCGAACCGCCCGCCCGCGATCGGATTTTGGGCACCCACGGGCGCGCCCCCGTCCGACGCCCCCGACACTTTCCGGAGCGCCATCGGCGACCTCCGCTCCGCGGTGGTCATCGTCCGCGGTCCCGACGGGTTC
The DNA here is from genome assembly GCA_036405095.1 of Gemmata sp. Classification (GTDB taxonomy): domain Bacteria; phylum Planctomycetota; class Planctomycetia; order Gemmatales; family Gemmataceae; genus Gemmata. The sequence goes on from DASWYH010000122.1 coordinate 9,777, forward strand.
CAACTGGCGCGCGGCGGCGCGGCCTCACTGCGCCCGGCCGACGGCTCGCCCCCGGCGGGGGCGCACGAGGTCGCGGCCTACCTGCCGCCGCTCCCGCCGGAGCAACTCGGCGACCCCACGTTCCTGCACGAACACGGGCTCCGCTACCCGTACATGACGGGCGCGATGGCCAACGGGATCGCGTCGGCCGAAATCGTGGAAGCGATGAGCCGGGCCGGGATGCTCGGCAGCTTCGGCGCCGCGGGCCTGTCGCTCGAACGCATCGGCGCGGCAATCGACCGGCTCAAAACCAACCTCGGCGATTCTCCGTACTGCGTCAACCTGATCCACAGCCCGAACGAGCCGGCGCACGAGATGGCGACCGCCGAGCTCCTCTTGAAGAAGGGCGTGACCCATGTCGAGGCCAGCGCGTACCTCGATCTCACTCCCGCCATCATTCGTTACAGGGCCGCAGGGTTCCGCGGCGGGGTGGCCGGGTTCGCGATCCCGATGAACCGGATCGTCGCGAAGGTGTCGCGGGTCGAGGTGGCGACCAAGTTCCTTTCGCCGCCGCCCGAAAAGCTGCTCCGCGAACTCGTGGCCGCCGGGCACGTTACGGAACTTCAGGCGGCGCTCGCGGCGAAGTTCCCCGTTGCGGACGACATCACCGTGGAGGCCGATTCCGGTGGCCACACCGACAACCGACCCGCGATCACGCTCCTGCCCACCATCCTGGCGCTCCGGGACCGGTTGCAGGCACAGTTCCGCTACGAGGCCCCGCCCCGCGTAGGATTGGCTGGGGGCATTGCGACCCCGGCGAGCGCCGCCGGCGCGTTCGCAATGGGGGCGGCGTACATTGTGACCGGGAGCATCAACCAGGCGTGCGTCGAGTCCGGCAGCTCGGACGCGGTGCGCAAGATGCTCGCGGAAGCCGGGCAGGCCGACGTCATCATGGCCCCGGCGGCTGACATGTTCGAGATGGGTGTGAAGCTCCAGGTGCTCAAGCGCGGGACCATGTTCGCGATGCGCGCCCAGAAGCTGTTCGACCTGTACCGCGGGTACGCGAGTTGGGAAGCGATCCCGGAGGCGGAGCGCGTCCAGATTGAAAAGAACCTGCTCCGGGCGCCGTTCGCGGACATTTGGGCCGCGACCCGCGAGTTCTGGGCGCGGCGCGAGCCCGGGCAGTTGTGGAAGGCCGAATCGGACCCGAAGCACAAAATGGCGCTGGTGTTCCGCTGGTACTTGGGCCTTTCCAGCCGGTGGGCCAACGCCGGCGAGCCCGGGCGGCAGGTGGACTACCAGGTGTGGTGCGGGCCGGCGATGGGCGCGTTCAACGAGTGGGCCAAAGGGTCGCACCTCGAAGCCCCCCAGAACCGGACGGTGGTCGGGGCGGCACTCAACCTCCTGTACGGTGCGTCCGTGGTCACCCGGCGCGCGGCACTGAGGCAGCAGGGTGTGAACCTGCCCGACGAGTGCTTCCCCCTCGCCCCGCTGACCACCGATGAGGTGTCGGCACGACTGGCGTAGCCCCGCCCCCGGACTTTCGCGCGATGCCTTTTGGTCCGCTCCCGCAAGGGGCGGGCGAACACCGACGGCTGCGACCCGTCGCACGGCCCAACCCGATCGACCAACACGAACACGGTGCGATGCAGACTCCCGAACTCAACTCCCCGCTCGCGATCGTCGGCATCGGGTGCCTGTTCCCGAAGGCGGCCGGTCCGGGGTTCTTCTGGGCCAATGTGAAGCACGGCGTGGACGGCATCACCGAGGTGCCGCCCACACACTGGAACCCCGACGACTACTTCGACGCGGACCCCAAAGCCCCCGACATGACCTACGCGCGCCGGGGCGGGTTCCTCTCGGCGGTCGAGTTCAACCCTCTCGAATTCGGCATCGCCCCGCGCGACATTGAGGCCACCGACACCACGCAACTGCTCGGGCTGGTTGCCGCGAAACAGGCGCTCACGGATGCGGGGGTCCGGTTCGCCGATGCGAAACAACCGACCGCCAGCACGAAGCCCGTCACGGACCGCAACCGGGTGTCGGTGATCCTGGGCGTGACCGGCACCCTGGAACTCGTGATCCCGCTGGGCGCGCGGCTCGGGCACCCGCGCTGGAAGCGGGCCATGCTGGAAGCCGGCATCCCCGGCGAACTCGCGGCCGACGCCGCGGCGCGGATCGCGGAGAGCTATGTCCCGTGGCAGGAGAACAGCTTCCCGGGGCTGCTCGGGAACGTGGTCGCCGGGCGCATCGCGAACAAGCTCGACCTCGGCGGCACCAACTGCGTGGTCGATGCCGCGTGCGCGAGTTCGCTGTCCGCGGTCCACCTCGCCGCGCTCGAGCTGCAAGCCGGGCGGTGCGACGTCGCCGTGACGGGCGGGTGCGACACGTTCAACGACATCTTCATGTACATGTGCTTCAGCAAGACCCCGGCGCTCTCGCCGACGGGCGACGCGAAGCCGTTCGCGGACGACGGCGACGGCACCATCCTCGGCGAGGGGCTGGGCGTGGTCGTGCTGAAGCGGCTCGCGGACGCGGAGCGCGCCGGCGACACCGTCTACGCGGTCATCAGGAGCGTGGCCTCGTCGAGCGACGGCAAGGGCAACGCGATCTACGCCCCCAGCGCCGCCGGGCAGAAGAAGGCGCTCCTCGGGGCGTACCAGTTGGCCGGTGTGGCGCCCGACACCATCGAACTGGTCGAAGCGCACGGGACCGGAACGAAGGTCGGCGACACGGTCGAGATCACGGCCCTGACGGACGTGTACGGGCGGGCGGCGACGAAGCCGCGGCCGTGGGCCGCGATCGGGTCGGTGAAGTCACAGATCGGGCACACCAAGGCCGCGGCCGGGGCCGCCTCGCTGATCAAAGCGGCGCTCGCGGTCTACTTCAAGGTGCTGCCGCCGACGCTCAAGGTGGCGCGCCCGGTGGAACCGCTGCTCGCCGCCGACACGCCGTTCTACGTGAACGCGGAGATGCGGCCGTGGCTCCCCCGAGCGGAGCACCCCCGGCGCGCGGCGCTGTCGGCGTTCGGGTTCGGCGGGAGCAACTTCCACGCGGTGCTCGAAGAGCACAACCCGCGCAAGCTCGAACCCGACTGGGACGGCTCCACGGAGATCGTGGCGCTCAGCGCGGACACGCCGCAGGCGCTCGCGGCGGCCCTCGCGAACCTCCCCACCGAGTGGAACGCCTTCGCGCGCGCGGCGGAAGCGTCGCGGGCCGCGTTCAACCCGTCCGCCGAGTGCCGGCTGAGCTTCGCCGCGCACCGCACGCTCACCGATCTCCCGAGGTTGATCGCGGGCGCGCAGGCGCGGCTCGGCACGGAACCGGACGCGGTGCAGTGGCACACGCCGGACGGCGCGCACTGCGGGCGCGGGCCGGCACCGGGCCGGGTGGCGGTGCTGTTCCCCGGGCAGGGGTCGCAGTCCGTCGGGATGCTCCGCGACCTCGCGTGCCTGTTCCCCGAAGCGCTCGACGCCCTGGCCCTGGCGAACGAAGCGGTCGCGGCGCAGGCGCCCGAGAACACCGACGCGCGCCGGCTCAGCGATTACATTTACCCGCCGACCACGTTCGACCCGGAGCGCAAGAAGGCCAACGACCGCGACCTGCGCGACACGCGGAACGCGCAGCCCGCGCTCGGCGCGGTGAGCTTCGGCGCGTGGGCGGTCCTGAATACCCGGTTCGGCGTTCGGGCCGATGCGTTCGCCGGCCACAGCTACGGCGAACTCGTCGCGCTGGCCGCTGCCGGGCGGCTCTCCCCCGGCGACCTGTTCGCGTTCTCGCGCGTGCGCGGGCAGCTCATGGCGGAGCAGCGCGCGGGCGACCCCGGAACGATGCTCGCGGTGCTCGCGCCGGTCGCCGACATCGAGGCGGTCCTTTCGCGCGAGAAGGTGAACGTGGTTGTCGCGAACCGCAACTCCCCGAAGCAGTACGTACTTTCCGGGGCGACGCACGAGATCGAGCGGGCGGCAAAGGCGCTTTCGGCCGCGGGGCTGAAAGCGACGCGGCTCCCCGTTGCGGCGGCGTTCCACTCGGAGCTGGTCGCGGACGCCGCAAGCCCCTTCCGCGCCGCGCTCGAACGGGCCGGCTTCGCGCCCGCCCCCACGCCCGTGTTCGCAAACACCACCGCGGCCGAGTACCCGAGCGGCGCGAGCGAGGCCAAAGACCTGCTCGCGAACCAACTGGCCAAACCGGTCGCGTTCGTCGAGCAGGTGCGCGCGATGACCGCGGCCGGGGTGCGGACCTTCGTCGAGGTCGGCCCCGGGGCGGTGCTGACGCGCCTCGTCGAAGCGATCCTGGCCGACGCGCCGGTTCCCGACGCCACCGCGTTCGCGCTGGACGCCTCGAACGGGAAGCGGCCCGGGGTGCTGGACCTGGCGCACGTGCTGTCCCGGCTCGCCGCCGGCGGGCACCCGGTGCAGCTCGCCGCGTGGGAGCGCGAGAGCCGGTGCCGGCCCCCGGCGGCCCCGGGCGGCAAGCCCGGGCTGACGGTCAGCGTGTGCGGCGCGAACGCGGTGGCCCCGCGCGAGAAGCGCCCGGCCCGCGCGCCGCAGCAACTGCATCTGGCATCTGGCAACGGGAACGGTAAGCCACACAGTAGCGCCCCGGCGCGCGCGGTTCCGGCACGGTCCAAGGGTTCTGTAATGTCCGACACCAATGCTCCTGGGTCCGGCGAACCGAACGCGCTGGCCCAGGCCCTGATGATGACCCAGCAGAGCCTGGCCGCGCTTCAGCGGATGCAGGAGCAGACCGCCGCGCTCCACAAGCAGTTCCTCGAATCGCAAGAGACCGCCCAGCGGACGCTCCAAACGCTCGTCGACCAGCAGCAAACGCTGCTCCTCACCGGCCTCGGAGCGGGCGCCCCGTTGCCGGCGGTGTCGCGCCCGGCGCCGGTGAGCGTGCCCGCTCCGGTGCCGCCACCGCCCCCTCCGCCGGCGCCCGTGTCCCGAGCCGCCCCGCCCGCGACGACCATCCTCCCCGCGTCGGCGCTGCCGAAGGAAGCGTTCGCGCCCCCGCGGCCGGTTCCACCGCCGCCGGCCCCGCCAAAGGTTGCGGCCCCCGCCCCAGCGCCTGTGCCCGCGAAAACGGCCGCTCGTGACAAGATCGCAACGGCTCTGTTGGGTGTGGTGTCGGAGAAGACGGGCTACCCGGCGGACAGCCTGGACCTGTCGATGTCTCTGGACGGCGACCTGGGTGTGGACTCGATCAAGCGGGTGGAGATCCTGTCGGCCCTCCAGGAGCGGCTG
>DASWYH010000123.1:0-1830 GCA_036405095.1 Gemmata sp.
CGCGGTCGGTCGTCCTCGTCGTAGGTCCGTCGCGGCTTCTTCTTTGGTCGTTCGTCCTCCTCTTCGTTGACGCTCGCGGGTCGAACCGCCTTTCTGGGCACCGCGGCAATTGTCGCCTCCACCACTGGCACCTCTTCAGCCGGGACGAACGCGGGCACGGGCACCACCGCCTTGCACTTGGGGCACCGGAGCTGCTTCCCGGCAGCCGATTCCGGTGCGCTCAGCTTCGCCGGGCAACCCGTACACGGGACGACCAAAGACATTGCTACTTCTCCCACGCAGATTTCAGCCGATAAATGCCCGCCGAGCCGACCATCACGAGACCGCCCTGCGGCACGAATTCCACTTTGCGGTTCTTCTCGTCGTGAACGACCGCGGCCGACAGCGCCGTTTCCCCAGTAAACACCTCAACGGAACCGCGGTCCACTAAAACGCGGAGCCGAACCGTGCCCCCGCCGCCGGGGGCAACGTCCCGCACCAGCGGCACCGTCACGCCCTTACAGGTGAGCGTCCACTTTGTCGGATCGAAAACGATCTTCGTTCCGCGCACGTCGAGGGTGAACGCGCCCCCGGCGCGCCAGTGAACGTCAAGTGAAATGTCCAGTGCGTCCGCGTCTTCGACGAGAACCAGGGGCTTCTTCACTTCTTGCGGCTTGCTCTCGAACACCGGTTTGCCGTCGCGGAGGGAGGCGAGTTCCGAAACCGGCGCGGCCGACAGCCGCGGCCCGCCATCCGCACCCCGACTGTGGAGGGTCAGTTCGACGGGCACGGTCATCTGCTGGTTGAATGCCGTTCCCGGGAACGTAACGCCTTGTGCCCACCCGATCTGGACGCGCCGCTTGGGGGCGTGGTCGAACGTCTGCGCGGCGTAGAAGTTGCCGTACCACAGTTGCCGCTTGCCCTCGTGTTCCGGCTTGAACACCTTGCCGTCAAAGTCCCCGGTCACGTACTTTCCGTCGGCCGCGTACAGCACCCAGCGGGTCCGTTGGGGGCGCGCGTCCGGAAGGCGCGGATCAGCGGCCACCTCCCGAACCGGCAACTCGAACAGGTCCGGGCACTCGAAGAAGCCCTCAATGCGGCTCGCGAACGTCCACGTTTTGAGGTCGGGCGAGGTGTAGAACGCGATCCACTGTTTCTTTTCCGCCTCGTCGTAAACGGCCATCACCCAGTGTTTTGCCTTCTCGTGCCAGATCAACTTGGGGTCGCGCCCGGCGTGCTTCACCACCGGGTTCTGGTCGTGCTCCGTCCACGTTTTGCCGTTGTCGGTGCTGAAGGCGATGCACTCGCCGCGCCCGGTGCTGGTGTACGCCAGCACCAGCGGCGGCTTCTCCTTGGTGCCCCAGCCCGAGGTGTTTGCCGTGTCCACCACAGCCGAGCCGGAGAAGGCCCAGTCGCCGTACTTCTTGGGGTAGAGCGCGATGCCCTGTTCCTTCCAGCGGAACAGGTCCGTGCTGGTGGCGTGGCCCCAGTGCATGTTGCCCCACTCGCGCCCGAACGGGTTGTGCTGGTAGAACAGGTGCCACTCGCCGTTCGCGAACACGAGCCCGTTGGGATCGTTGAGCCAGCCCGTGCGGCTGGTGAAGTGGAACAGCGGGCGGTGCTTCTCCTGATAGAGCCGGCCCGCGTCCGCCCATTTGTCCGAAGGGACGGCGAGCGCGGAGAGCTTGACGTCCGGCGGCAGCAGCACCTCGACCGCGAGTTTCTTGCCCCGGAAGGCCGACACGTCGGCGGTGGCCCAGAAGTCGGGCTTACCGTCCGTCGCCAGCTCGATGTCGAACTCACGCACGGTCGCCTGGCCCACGAGGAACTTCACGCGCCGAACGGGCGCCC